>CAJMRA010000026.1 GCA_905215675.1 uncultured bacterium
ACCCCTTTGTGCGCGAGCCAAAGGGGTTCCCCCTCCCCCAATATACGAACAAAGAGAACGATAATAAAGAAAGGCGCGGCAGGGGAGTCCCTTGCCGCGCCTTTGTTATTTCAGGCTTCCCGTGGGTCTGTTACTTCTTGAGCTGTTCGGCCAGAAGTTCGGACATGTGGGAGACCTTGACGTTCATCTTTTTCTTTTCGGTACCGCCGCGAAGCTGCATGACGCAGCCGGGGCAGTCGACGACGAGGCGGGTCGCGCCGGTTTCTTCCACGTGCTTCAGCTTGTTTTCAAGGAGCTGGGCGGAGATTTCCGGGAACTTGGCGGAGTAGGAGCCGCCGAAGCCGCAGCAGACTTCCTCTTCCTCGCAGGGCACGTAGGTGGCGGCGTCGGCGATGAGTTCGCGAGGCGCTTTCCTGACGTTCAGGCCGCGGCAGAGGTGGCAGGAGGCGTGGTAGGTGACCTTTTCGCCGGAGTTGTTGAAGTCTTCGGGCTTGAGGCCGAGGACGTCGTGGACAAAGGAGCTGAAGTCCATCACCTTGTCGGCGAAGGCCTGCGCCTTGGCATGCAGATCGCCCATGTTTTCGGTCAGCTGGGGATAGGTATGCTTGAGGTGCGAGGCGCAGGAGGCGCAGAGCGTGATGATGGCGTCATAGGCGCCGGCGTCGAAGGCGTTGATATTCTGCTCAAGCACCTGGAGCGAGGCCTTGCGCTGGCCGAGCATTTCCAGGGGCAGGCCGCAGCAGGACTGTTCCATGGGATAATCCACGGCGACATCCTTGGCGGCGAGAATCTTGACGCAGGCTTCCAGCTGTTCGGGATAGATGAAGTCCTGAGCGCAGCCGCCGAAGATGGCCACCTTGAATTTGGGCTTCGCGATGCGGGGCGCAATGCGGGGCCAGCGATCGCGGAAGGATTCGTTGGCGATGGCGGGCAGCGCCTTGAAGCCGTGCTTGCCCAGCAGGAACTCGGGCAGGTGGCGGACAAAGGGCGTGCCGCCGGTGACGGGCTTCTGGGCGAACTTGGCGAACTTGAGCAGGTTATGGAACATCTTGCGGTTCTTGAGAACCGAAGACACCAGCGCGCCCACGGAGTCGCCCTTTTCGTCCACCAGACGGGCGCGGATTTCGCGGATCAGGCGGGGCAGGTCGATACCGCCGGCGCAGATGTTCTTGCAGGATTCGCAGCCCACGCAGTTCTGGCAGAGGGTCTTGGCGATGTCCTTGCCGTGGAAGAAGTAGGTCAGGATCAGGCCGATGGCGCCGATGTAGATATAGCCCATCTTGTGACCGCCCACCAGACGGAACACGGGGCAGACGTTGGCGCAGGCGCCGCAGCGCACGCAGCGGAAGATCTGCGAGAAAAGCGGGTCCTTGGCGATTTCGCTGCGGCCGTTGTCGAGGAAGACCACGTGCATGGACTTCTTGCCGTCGGGGGAGGCGGCGCATTCGGTGGCGCCGGCGATGAAGGTGACGTAGGAGGTCAGGCGCTGGGCGGTGGCGTTACGGGGCAGTACCTGCAGGGCGGTCAGGGCCACGTCGATGGTGGGCACGAGCTTGTCGAGACCGGCGATGGCCACGTGCACGCGGGGCACGGTGGTGACCATGCGGGCGTTGCCTTCGTTGGTCACGGTGGACACGGCGCCGCATTCGGCGACGGCGAAGTTACAGCCGCTCACGCCCATGTCGGCGGCGAGGAACTTGCGGCGCAGCTGCACGCGGGCCACCTTGACGAGACGCTGCACGTCGGTATCCTGCTTGACGCCGGTCACCTTGGTGAAGTCGTCGGCCACCTGATAGCGGGACAGGTGGATGGCGGGCATGACCATGTGCGAGGGGCCTTCGTGGCGCAGCTGGATGATCCATTCGCCGAGGTCGGTTTCGTCCACGATGAAGCCCTCTTTTTCAAGATAGGGATTCAGCTGGATTTCTTCCGCCGTCATGGATTTGGATTTGACGATCTTCTTGACGTCGTTTTCCTTGGCGATGCGGGCGATGATTTCGTTGGCTTCCTTGGCGTCGGCGGCGCGATACACATGCACGCCGCGCTTTTCGGCTTCGGCGCGGAACTGTTCGTACAGTTCGTCCATGTGCTTGCAGGCGTCGTCCTTGGCGTCGGCGATCTGCTTGATGAGGGCCTTTTCGTCCACTTCCTTGAAGATGGCTTCGCGGTTGGCGCGATAGGCCACGGCGAAGGTGTCCAGCGTGCGGCGCAGGAAGTTGTCGTCAAGGGCCTGGTCTATTTCCTTGCGGTATTCCGAAAGGTTCTTGGGCGCTTCATGCATGGTTCGTTAGTCCTCCAGCAAGATGATATGCAGTTCCAGCGGGCCATGCACGCCCACGGCGGCAACGCGCTCAATGTCAGCGGTGCGGCTGGGGCCCGTGATGAACGTGGTGTAGGTGGCGGGGCGGGCGGTCATGCGCTCGCGCACCTTCTGGGCGATGGAAGGCAGGTCGGGGTAGACTTCGGATTTCTTGAGCAGCAGGATGTGGACTTCGCTGACCATGCCGGCAAGGCGGGCGTCTTCGTTGTCGGTGTCCACCATGCAGGTGCCGCTGGCGGCGACGCCGAGGATGGCCTTGGTCACGCCCACTTCGATACCGGCGAGGTGCTTGCGCATGCCCTGACGGATGCAGGAAAAGCCCTTGGCGGCGCAGAGGCCGGAGAGGGTTTCAAAATCGGCGTCGTCCAGATCGGGCGCGGCGATGATGCGCTGCACGCGCGTGGGAACGCCGTTGGGGCCGTTGGGGCCTTTTTCCACATCTTCATCGGCCAGCAGTTCGGCGGCGGGCCGGTTTTCGCACACGTCCACCACGTACTGCAGAGCGGCGGCCATGTTGGGGGCTTCCGTCACCACGGCGGACGTGGATTGGGCATTGGCGCTGAAAGTGTCCAGCACTTGCTGATGTTCAGGGGCCATGTATATCTCCTTGCAACAATGGGGTAGTATCTCGAACGCCGCGCCCTTTCGCGCATGCCGGGAGCGCAGCGGACGGGCCGCTGCGCTCCTTGCATTTCGTAAAAGGACGACGAAAGGGGCCTACATGAGGTTGAGGCTTTCGGCGTACAATTCGATGGTATGCTTGACCTGCATGGCGTCCTGATTATGCGAAAGCAGGTCGTCGAACTGCATCATGCAGGCGGGGCAGCCCATGGCGACGATTTCCGCGCCGGTGGCCACGGCGTTGTCGCGCTTGCGCTGTCCGATCTGGCGGGACAGGTCGTAGTGGAACAGGTTGAAGGAACCGCCGCAGCCGCAGCAGCGATCGGCTTCCTTCATTTCCACCAGTTGCAGGTACGGATTGGAGCGGATGACGTCGCGGGGTTCCTGCGAGATGCCCAGCGCCTTTTTCAGGTGACAGGAATCGTGATAGGTGACCTTGCGGGCGTTGGGCTTGGTTTCGGCGGGCTTGACGCCGATGACCTTGACCAGAAACTCGTTGATGTCCATGGTGCGGGCGGCCAGCCGCTGGGCCAGGCCCTTTTCGATGGCGCCGAGGCGTTCGGCGTAGCGGGGCCAGAGTTCCTTGATGGTCGAGGTGCACGAGCCGCAGGGCGTCAGCAGGTAGTCGAAGGACATGTCTTCGAGCAGGGCAAGGTTGATCTTCATTTCCTTGACCATGCCCCTGGCGTCGCCGGAGGAAAGGGCGGGGATGCCGCAGCAGGCGAAGCCCGAAGGCATGTAGATGGCCACGCCGTGATGATGCAGCACGCGGACGCAGGCGTCGCCCATGCGGGTATACATCTTGTCGGCCACGCAGCCGGGGAAGAAGGCCACGCGCAGGCCGCCCATCTGACGGGGTTCGTCGAGGTCGCCGTAAATGGCGTGCAGGGGTTTCTTGGCCAGCGCGTGAATGTGGCGATCGCCCAGCATGAAGTTGAGCAGCGGCGCGCAGACGGTCCCCTGGGCGTCCTTGCTCTTGCGGAAGATCAGGCTCTGCATGGGAGCGCCGACGCGCATGGCCAGATTGAAGACCGTGGGCGCGGCCAGCAGCGTACGGAAGATGATCTTCTTGAGCGGATGCAGGCCGATGTAGGCGTACACGATTTCCCGCGCTTCCATGAAGACTTCCATAATCTTCACGCCGGAGGGGCAGTTGGCCTCGCAGGAGCCGCAGAGCAGGCAGCGGCCGAGCTTGTCGGCCAGTGCTTCGGGATCATCGAACATCTCGTGCGCGAGATTGTCGATGAGGGCCAGTTTGCCGCGCGCCACGTCGGCTTCCATCATGGTCGCGCCGAACATGGGGCACACGGCCTGGCACAGGCCGCATTTCATACAGGCGGCAATACGATCTTCCAGCGCCAGCAGGCGCCCGGCAAGTTTCTGTAAATCGCTCATGATGCGTTCCCCCGTGGCCTAGATGCCCACCAGCTTGGAGGGATTGAGCAGGCCCTTGGGATCAAGGGCGCGGCGCAGGCGCTGCGAGAACAGGATGGTACCGCGCGAGGTTTCCTTTTCCATCCACTTGGCCTTGGCCGTGCCGATGCCGTGTTCGCCGGAAAGGGTGCCCTGGAGCTTGAGGGCCACGTCGAACATTTCGTCGATGGCCTCTTCCACGCGGGCGAATTCTTCCTTGTCGCGCTTGTCGCAGAGGAAGGTCGGGTGCAGGTTGCCGTCGCCGGCATGGCCGAAGGTGCCCACTTCCACGCGGTACTTGGCGGCGATTTCGTTCACGGCCTTGACCATGGCGGGGATCTGCGAGCGCGGCACGGTGGCGTCTTCAAGCACGGTGGTGGGCTTGCAGCGGGCCAGCACGGGCAGGGCCATGCGGCGGGCTTCCCAGAGTTTGGTCTTTTCGGCGGCGTCCTTGGCCACGTGGACTTCGCGGGCGTTGTTGGCTTTCAGCACGCGTTCGACCACTTCGGCGTCGTCGGCCACCTGGGCGGGATGGCCGTCCACTTCGATGAGCAGGATGGCGCCCGCGTCGCGGGGCAGGCCGGCCTTGGTGTAGTCGTCAACGCGCACGATGGTCTGATTGTCGAGGAATTCCAGCGTGCAGGGCACCACGTGGGCGGCGATGATGCCCGCCACGGCGTCGGCGGCTTCCTGCATGTCGTTGAACACGGCCATGGCGGCCTTGCTGGCCTTCGGCGGAGGAACGAGCTTCATGACGGCCTGGGAGATGACGCCCAGCGTGCCTTCGGACTGCGTCAGCATGCCGGCCAGATTGTAGCCGGTGACGCATTTCACCGTGCGCGAGCCGGTCTTGACCAGTTCGCCGGTGGCGTCGAAGAATTCCACGCCCATGACGTAGTCCTTGGTGACGCCGTATTTCAGGCCGCGCAGGCCGCCCGCGTTTTCCGCAATGTTGCCCGCGATGGTGGACACGCTCTGAGAACCCGGGTCCGGGGGATAGAAAAGATTCTTGGCCGCAACGGCGTTGGCCAGATCGGCGGTCACGACGCCGGGTTCCACAACGGCGTACAGGTCGGCCGTATTGATTTCAAGAATGCGCGTCAGACCGTTGGTCAGAATGACCACCGTATCGGTCTTGTCGGGAATGGTGCCGCCGGAAAGGTTGGAACCGGCGCCCCGCACGGTCATGGGAATGCCGTTGTCGTACAGCTTCTTGACGCACTGTCCGAGCTGTTCCGTTGTGGTGGGACGCACCACAAGGGCGGGAACAACCGGCTGCAACACGGCGGAATCATAAGAATAGCTCTGCCGATCGGCTTCGGAAGAAAAAACGTTTTCCTTGCCGAGCATCGCCTCGAAATCTTTCACCAGCGCTTGGCTAACCATATGGGCCTCCTCTAAGACTCGTCTCCGGGTTGCGGCCCTCAGGGCCGTATTCGCGGGTAGGGCTGTAGCTATAGCCGATCTTGCCGACTTTGCCTAGTCAGTAGTGTTGATTGTGCGTTCAATCCAAAAGAGGCTATAACAATAAAAACGGCCGACGCCGCTTTTTTTTACGCATACACGCAATGAGAAGGCTTTTCAATATGGCGCGGCCGGGCGGGGCGGAAAATTTTGGTCTTTTTACGCCGCCCCGATCCGGCGGCAGATGGCGGCGAAGTGTTCGGCGGAGACGGGCTGCACGGAGAGGCGGCTGCCGCGTTTGAGCAGTTCCATTCCGGCAAGTTCCGGCCATTCCAGAAGGGTCTTGCGCGGCAGCGGGCGGGGCAGGGCGCGCACGAGGCGGACGTCCACCATTTCCCAGATGGGCTTTTCCGGCGTCGCCCGGGGATCGAAGTGCCGGTTTTCCGGGTCCTGCGCCGTAAGATCCGGGTAGGCTTCGCGGCAGATTTCCACAATGCCCACAATGGCGGGGGCTGTGCCGCTGTGATAGAAAAAGCCCTGATCGCCCAGTTTCATGGCTTTCATGAAATTGCGGGCCTGATAGTTGCGCACGCCGTCCCAGGAGGTCGTCCGCTCCGGGGCCGCGGCCAGATCGTCCCAGGAGTAGCAGCCGGGCTCGGTCTTGAACAGCCAGTATTGCATAAGGTTTCCTCGTGGCGGTGTGTTGGGGTGTGGTAACACTGGAGCAATTTCAGTTTGAAACGCTGTGCGTTTCAAACCATACGGCCTGCCGTTTCGGGAAAAACGCGGTTTTTCGCGAAACGACAGGCCGGGCGGCGTTGTGCCGCCGCTTCGCGTTGCATCTTTTTCAAAGATACGACGCTCTATTCCATGTCTTCGGTAAGCACCATCTGACGGGCCGCGGCGGTTTCGTCCATGCGGCGCACGGGCAGGGTGACGGGCGCGTCAAGCAGGGCCTGCGGATTGCTCTTGCCCAGTTCGACGATTTCCCTGATGGCGTCGGCAAAGGCGTCAAGGGTCTGCTTGCTTTCCGTTTCCGTGGGTTCGGCCATGAGGCATTCATGCACGATCAGCGGGAAGTAGATGGTCGGGGCGTGGAAGCCGCGATCAAGAAGCGCCTTGGCGATATCGAGGGCGCGCAGCCCTTCGGGGGCGGAAGCCACGAATTCGTGGGCGCAGATACGGCTGTAGGGAATATCGAGCACGCCCTCGAGACGCTTCTTGAGGTAGTTGGCATTGAGCGTGGCGTACTCGCCCACGCGGGAGAGGCCTTCGCCGCCGAGGCGCATCATGTAGGCCAGGGCGCGGACGACCACGGCGAAGCTCCCGTAGAACGGGCCGATCTTGCCGATGGTCTGGGGCAGGTCCTCGTCAAGCCAGTAGGTGCCGTCCTCGCGGCGACGCACGCGGGGCGTGGGCAGGAAGGGCAGCAGGCGCTCGCCTACGCCCACGGGGCCGGAACCGGGGCCGCCGCCGCCGTGCGGGGTGCTGAGGGTCTTGTGCACGTTGAGATGCACCACGTCGAAACCGGCGTCGCCCACGCGCATCTTGCCGAGAATGGCGTTCATGTTGGCCCCGTCGTAGTAGAGCAGGGCGTCGATTTTACGCAGTTCCTCCACGATGGCGGGGAGCCGGGTTTCCATGAGGCCCAGGGTGTTGGGGCAGGTCATCATGAGGCCCGCCACCTCGTCGGGGTACTGGGCGATGGCCTTTGCCAGGGCTTCGGGGTCCACCATGCCGTCGCGGGATTCGATGTTGACGGTCTCGAAACCGGCGAGGGCGGCGGAGGCGGGGTTGGTGCCGTGGGCGGAGTCGGGGATCAGCATCTTGGTACGCCGACGCCCCTTGGACTTGTGGTAGGCCGCGATGAGCTGCACGCCGGTGAATTCGCCGTTGGCGCCCGCCATGGGCTGGAAGGTGTAGGCCTTCATGCCGGTGACTTCGCAGAGCCACTGCTCGGCCTCATAGAGGCACTGAAGGGCGCCCTGCGTATAGACGGTCGTGCGGGGCAGCTGGGCGAGCAGGGGATGCAGGCGGGCAAAGCCGGGCAGGGCGCAGACGTACTCGCTGAACTTGGGGTTGTACTTCATGGTGCAGGAGCCAAGGGGGTAGAAATTGGCGTCCACACTGTAGTTGAGCTTGGAAAGCCCGGTAAAGTGACGCACCACGTCCAGTTCGGAGCACTGGGGCAGACGGGGAGGATTCTTGCGCAGCAGGTCCGCGGGCAGCATGTCCGCGGCCTTGGGGGCATTTTCATCCACGGGCACGGCATAACCGGCGGCGCGGCGGCCTTCTACGGATTCGGCAAAAATGGTTTTCACAGCAGTGCTCCCATGCTTTCGGCCAGGAAGCCGATTTGATGGCGGTTGTTGCTTTCGGTGCAGGCCAGCAGCAGCACGTCGTCCATGCCGGGATAGGCGCGCGCCACGGGATAGCCGGGCACGCAGCCGTGTTCGGCAAGATCATTGACGATGCGCGACGCGGGGCACGGCAGGCGCAGAGCCACTTCATTGCCGTAGGGGGCATCGTTGAGCAGGCGCACGCCGGGCAGCGCGGTGAGACGTTCCACCGCATAGCGGGCCAGCGTCATGTTGTTTTCGGCCGTGCGCGCCAGTCCGTCCGGGCCGAGCAGGCACATGTGGATCAGGGCGCGCAGGGCGCAGAGCGCCTGATTGGAGCAGATATTGGACGTGGCCTTGGCGCGGCGGATATGCTGTTCGCGGGCCTGAAGGGTCAGCACATAGCCGGTCTTGCCGTCCACGTCCCGGGTGCGTCCCACGATGCGGCCGGGCATCTGCCGGACAAGCGACTTGCGGCAGGCCATGAGTCCGAGATAGGGGCCGCCGAAGGACAGAGGCTGACCGAGGCTCTGGCCTTCGGCAACGGCGATGTCCGCGCCCATTTCGCCGGGAGTTTTCAGCACGGCCTGCATGACGGGATAGACGGAGATGATGCCGAGAGCCTTGTGCGCCCGCGCGTGGGCGAAAAGGTCGCTGAAGTCCTGCACGGCCCCGAAGAAATTGGGATTCTGGACGATGACGGCGGCCGTATCGTCGCCCACGGCGGCCTTGAGACCGGCCATGTCGCTGAGGCCGTCCTTCTGGGGAACGACCTTGAACGTCACCTGCACGCCCGCCGCGTAGGTTTTGAGCATTTCGCGCCAGATGGGATTGACGGCTTCGTCCACCACGATGACCGACCGTTTGGTGGCGCGTACGGCCATCATGGACGCTTCAAACATGGAGGTGCCGCCGTCGTAGATGGAGGCGTTGGCGCATTCCATGTCGAGCAGCCGGGCCACGGCCGTCTGGAATTCAAAAATGGCCTGAAGCGTGCCCTGCGAGCATTCGGCCTGATAGGGCGTGTAGGCCGTATAGAATTCGCTGCGTCCGGCCAGGGCGTCAACGGCCTTGGGGATGTAGTGATTATAAAAACCGGCCCCCAGGAAGGAAATGAGCGAGGTACGGTTGCGGGCCGCCATGTCTTCAAAATAGTTGCAGACGGCGGCTTCGCACTGTCCCTTGGGGAGATTGAAGCTTTTGGGGCGCATGGAAGCCGGGATGTCGGCGAAGAGATCGTCCAGTGTGCGGACGCCGACGGTCGCGAGCATTTCCCGCGTTTCTTCCGGCGTATGGGGAATGAAGGGCATAGGTCACTCCTTGGCGAAGCGGGCTTGGAGGGAACCCGGGCTGCGTGCCCGAGGTCTTCCGGTCCGTCCGCCGCCTTTGGGAGGGGCGCGGACGAACCGGGAACGGGAGAGGCGTCTCTCCGAAAGGGGCGGACCGCGGGAGCGGCCCGCCGCCGGGGCGCGCCCGCGCCGGAACGGGAGGCACGGGCGCGCGACGGGCGACTAGAGCGTTTCACCTTTGAAAATTGCTCTAGTGATGCTCGTTCTTGCAGTGTTCCTCGTACGCGGCGGCGTCCATCAGTCCTTCGGGCTTGCCGGACAGTTTCACACGGATGATCCAGGCCTCATAGGGCTTGGCGTTGATCTGCTCGGGGGCGCCTTCCAGCGCGTCGTTGACGGCCGTCACTTCGCCGCTCACCGGGGAAATGAGGTCGCTGGCGGCCTTCACGGATTCCACGGAACCGAATTCCTTGCCGGCGCTCACGGTATCGCCCACGGCGGGCAGTTCCACGTAGGTGATGTCGCCCAGGGATTCCTGCGCAAAATGGGTGATGCCCACAACGGCTTCGTCGCCTTCGACTTTGGCCCATTCGTGGCTGGCGGCATAGAGAAGATCGGCGGGATAGGACATGATGTGTTTCCTCCAGATAGGTCTTGGGGGACGCGCCCGGAAGGCGCGTCGGGCATGGCAAGAGGCGGGTGCGCCCGTCTGCGGGACAGTGTCGGCGGAAAAAACGCGGTTTTTCCGCTCGCTTCGGGCCGGGCGG
The DNA here is from genome assembly GCA_905215675.1 of uncultured bacterium. Classification (GTDB taxonomy): domain Bacteria; phylum Desulfobacterota; class Desulfovibrionia; order Desulfovibrionales; family Desulfovibrionaceae; genus Desulfovibrio. The sequence goes on from CAJMRA010000026.1 coordinate 10,154, forward strand.
CGCTGTGCCGCCGCCTCGCGTTTCACCTTTTTTCAAAGGCGAAACGCTCTAGACAAGTTTCTTGCGGGCCGTGCCGTCCTTGTAGAAGGGAATTTCCGTCTTGACGGCCTTGAGTTCGGCGCGGGCGGCCCTGATGGTGAAGGTCGTCGCGTCGGCGGCATCCTTGTTCACCCAGGCGAAGGCGATGACCTTGCCCAGCGAGGGCGCGAAGGAACCGCTCGTCACGACGCCGACTTCCCTGCCGTCCAGCAGCACGGCGTCGCCGTTGCGGGCGGCGCGGCGGCCTTCCAGTTCGAGGCCCAGCAGGCACTGGCGAATTTCGCGTGCCCCCGCCTTGCCCACGTAGTCGGCTTCGCTGGTCATCATGCGTCCCATGCCCGCTTCGGCGGGGTTATGACGGTCGTCCAGCTCATGCCCGTAGAGGGGCAGACCGGCTTCGAGACGCAGGGTATCGCGCGCGCCCAGCCCCACGGGTTTGACGCGGGCGTCCTTGAGCAGCGCTTCCCAGAAGGCCAGAGCCCCTGTCGAGGGCACATACAGCTCGAAGCCCAGTTCGCCGGTGTAGCCCGTGCGGCTCACCAGCAGGGGCGCGCCGTTCCAGGTGGTCTTGACGAAGCCGAAATAGGGCAGGCCGTGGAAATTTTCTCCGGTCAGGGCTTCCAGCACGTCCAGCGAGTCGGGGCCCTGCAGGTCGATCTTGGCGGTGTCGTCGGAAACATCCTTCAGGGAAACGCTTTCCGGCAGACGGGCGCGCAGCGTGGCGAAATCGCCCGCCGCACAGGCCGCGTTCACCACAATCATGAAGTCGTCGTCGCCGAAGCGGTAGACGATGCAGTCGTCAAGCACGTTGCCCTGTTCGTTGAGAATGAAGCCGTAACGGCAGCGCCCCGCCTTGAGCGTGGCAAGATTGTGACTCACGGCTTTGGCAAGCGCCGCATCGGCCCCGGGGCCGGAAATGAGGAATTCGCCCATGTGGCAGATATCGAACAGCCCCGCATGCGCGCGGGTATGCTGATGCTCCACGAGAATGCCTTCATACTGAATAGGCATTTCCCAGCCCGCAAAGGGCGCCATTTTCGCGCCGTGGGCCGAGTGCCACGCCGTCAGCGGCGTTGTGCGCAATTCGGACATGCGTTCCTCCTGCGGTTGCGAAAGACGATTGTGCCGCGCCCTTCGCCTGTATCATTGATGTTGCCCGGACCGTGCGGCCCCGGACATGCAGGTCGTACGGCCCCTTTCAGCCTTTTTTTCCGCCTTCGGCGGCAGATGTTCCACAGTACCCCATTCTCCGAAAAGCTACAAGAGAGCCGGGCTTTTTGTCGCAGAAGGCGTATCTTTTTTCACAATGCGGGCAAGGGACGCATTATGTTTTTCTTGAGGGGGATGGAACCCCTGTTGCGCTGTCGGCGATGCCCGTAGTTTCCCCTCAAACGCTCCATCCTCCCCCAAAAACGCGCATAGAGCGCGGTTTTTCCGCTCACTTCGGGACGGGCGGCGCTGTGCCGCCGCCTCGCGTTTCCTTTTTTTCAAAGTTGAAACGCTCTATGGCTGGAGAAAAAAGTCACGCATGCGTTCGGGATCGCAGCCGCTGAACCACGTCGTCCACGGGGCGTCGCGCAGGGCTTCCGCCATGGCGGCCGGTTCATGGCGCAGGCCGATCAGGCGTTGTTCCAGTTCCGTCACATCGGCGGCGGAAAAAAAATCCCCGTGTATGCGCGCCCCGGTGACGACGCCCTTGCGCACGTCAAGGCGCAGGTCCACGCTTCCCCAGGGAAAGCGCTCCTTCCGGCGGAAGGTGAAGGCCGGGGAAGCGCCGTAGTTCCATTCCCAGGAGCGATATTTGCTTTCGGCCAGCGCTTCCGCCTGTTGCAGAAGTTCCGGCGGGATGTCCGCCCGGCCGTCGGCGCACGTCCGCACAAGTGCCGCGCGCAGTTCGTCCATCAGATCGTCGCGCGGGATGAATTCCGCAATATTGGCCACGCGGGCGCGTACCGAGGCAACGCCCTTGGACAGATATTTTTCCGGGTCCACATGCAGCGCTTCCACCATGTCGGCAAAGTTCAGGTTCACCAGCAGCGTCCCGTGATGCAGCACCTTGCCGTTTTGCAGTCGCTGGGCGCTGCCGGAAATCTTGCGCCCCATGACTTCAAGATCGTTGCGCCCGGAAATCCGCGCTTCCACGCCCAGCGTGCGCAGGGCCGCGCAGATGGGCGTCAGGTAGCGGGCAAAGTCCACCCGTCCGTCGCCGTGCGCGCGTTCGATGAAGGAAAAATTCAGATTACCCGGATCATGATAGACCGCGCCGCCGCCCGTGTTGCGCCGTACCACGGGAATACCCCGCCGCCTTACGAAATCGGCGTTGATTTCCTCCCCGGTGCACTGATGCCGCCCCACGATGATGGACGGCGCGTTGCGCCACAGGAGAAACAGGCCGTCATCCTGCCTGTCGAGAGCGTCAAAAAGCGTTTCTTCCAGCGCCAGATTGTACGCCGGTTCCATGGTATCGACGACAAGTGCCCGCATGGCAACTCCTTGCTGCTGTGTTGTCGGTTTCTTTGTCGGCCTCCGTTCGCGAGGCGTCATGAGCATTTCCAGTTTGAAACGCTGGGCGTTTCAAACCATACGGCCTGTGCCGCCGCCTCGCGTTTCACCTTTTTCAAAGGTGAAACGCTCATGAAGGCGGTTTACCATGAAATGGCGACGTCGTGTAAAGGCGGGCCGGATATTTTGTTGCGGCGCGGCATGACGGCGCGCCAATGACAAGGGGAGCCGCCGTTTTGCCATGCGGCAGGAAACGGCGGCTCCCCGACAGGTTTGCCGACAGGACGGATGACCGGGAGAAAAGCCCCGGCAGGCTTGCGGAGACCCCGGCCTTTTTCAAAGGTAAAACGCTCTATGCGCGGGTTTTGGGGAGGATGGGGGAGTTTGAGGGGGAAGGAACCCCTTTTT
>CAJMRA010000027.1 GCA_905215675.1 uncultured bacterium
CGGAGAACGGAGCGAAGGCCTTCTCCGGGGCGTTTCGGCGTCGGCGCGGCGATCCCGTGGGGCGGGGGCGGCCTCATTACCGAAAGGTGCTGCTCCAGAGTAGTACAGGCGGAGGGGATAGGCAAGAGGACGGGTGTTTGCAGGCGATACAAAAAAAGGAGCCCCCTGCCGGGCAGGGGGCTCCTTGCATGATTCCGGGCAAAGCGGCCCGGCCGGGCCGCTTTCGCGTCGTTTACTTCTTCACTTCGTAGTCGGCGTCCACCACGTCGTCGCCGCCGTTGCCGGCATTACCGCCGGGCTGCGCGCCGGCCGCGCCGCCGGGCTGTGCGCCCGCGTTCTGCGACTGCTGCTGATAGAGCTGTTCGGCCAGCTTGTGGGACGTCTTGGCCAGTTCTTCGGTGGCAGCCTTGATGGCGTCGGTGTTTTCGCTTTCCATTTCCTTGCGCAGGGCCGCAATCTTGCTTTCCAGTTCGCTCTTCAGCGCGGCGTCGGCCTTGTCGCCCAGATCATTGAGCGACTTTTCGGTGCCGTAAATCAGGCTGTCGGCATGGTTGCGGGCTTCGATGAGTTCCTGCTTCTTCTTGTCGTCGCTGGCGTGCTGTTCGGCTTCGCGCACCAGACGCTGAATATCATCTTCGGACAGGCCGGACGAGGACTGAATCTTGATGGACTGTTCCTTGCCCGTGCCCAGATCCTTGGCGGAGACCTTCACGATGCCGTTGGCGTCGATGTCGAAGGTCACTTCAATCTGCGGCACGCCGCGGGGCGCCGGGGGAATGCCGGTCAGATCGAACTGGCCGAGGCGCATGTTGTCGGCCGCCATGGGACGTTCGCCCTGGAAGACGTGAATGGTCACCGAGGGCTGATTGTCCGCCGCCGTGGTGAAGACGTTGCTCTTGCGCGTCGGGATGGTCGTGTTGCGTTCAATCAGCTTGGTGAACACGCCGCCCATGGTTTCAATGCCCAGCGACAGCGGCGTCACGTCAAGCAGCAGCACGTCCTTCACGTCGCCGGTCAGGATGCCGCCCTGAATGGCCGCGCCCATGGCCACCACTTCGTCGGGGTTCACGGAGCGGTTGGGGTCCTTGCCGAAGAATTCGCCCACGACCTTCTGCACCAGAGGCATACGGGTCATGCCGCCCACCAGAATGACTTCGTCGATCTGGCCGGGCTGGAGACCGGCGTCGTTGAGCGCCTTCTTGCAGGGCTCGATGGTGCGATCCACAAGGTCGCTCACCAGCGATTCCAGTTTGGCGCGGCTGATCTTCATGGTCAGATGCTTGGGGCCGGTCTGATCCGCGGTGATGAAGGGCAGGTTCACTTCCGCTTCCATGGAGGTGGAAAGGTCCTTCTTGGCCTTTTCCGCCGCTTCCTTCAGGCGCTGCAGGGCCATGCTGTCCTTGGACAGGTCGATGCCGCCGTTATCCTTCTTGAATTCTTCCACCAGATAGTTGATGACGCGCTGGTCGAAGTCTTCGCCGCCGAGGAAGGTATCGCCGTTGGTGGCGCGCACTTCCACGACGTTGTCGCCCACTTCGAGAATGGAAATATCGAACGTGCCGCCGCCCAGGTCGAACACCGCGATCTTTTCGTTGGCCTTCTTGTCGAAGCCGTAGGCCAGCGACGCGGCCGTGGGTTCGTTGATGATACGCTTCACTTCCAGACCGGCAATACGGCCCGCGTCCTTGGTGGCCTGACGCTGCGCGTCGTTGAAGTAGGCGGGCACGGTGATGACGGCTTCGGAAACCGTTTCGCCCAGATAGGCTTCGGCGTCGGCCTTCAGCTTGGCCAGGATCATGGCCGAAACTTCGGGCGCGCTGTACACGCGGCCGTCGACTTCCACGCCCGCGTCGTCATTGGCGGCCTTGGTGATGGTGTAGGGGGAATGAGCCTTCCACCGTTCCACTTCGGGCGACTCGTACTTGCGGCCCATCAGACGCTTGATGGCGAAAATGGTGCGCTTGGGGTTGGTGACGGACTGACGCTTGGCGATTTCACCCACAAGGCGTTCCTTGTCGGTGAAGGCAACGACGGAAGGCGTCGTGCGACCACCTTCAGGATTGGTGATGCACTTGGGATCCTTGCCCTCCATGACGTAAACGCAGGAGTTCGTCGTCCCAAGGTCGATACCGATAATCTTAGACATATGGAAAAACCCTCCTCAAGGGGAAATCTTTCATCTTCGAGCTAGTAAGTAAGTCGTTCTCTCCACTCGTCCAGAGGGGGAACGGACATTTTTTTGCAAAAGGCGTTTTTTGCGGCGGTCGCTTCTTGACCTTGCAGGGACAGCGGGAGTAGTGAAAGAATGTACAAAACGACGTATAACCCCCTTCCCGAAAAGGGGACGGGGCGTGTCACAAGGAGAGAGGATCATGAGTCTGAGCAGACGTCAGCTGTTGTGTGGACTGGGCGGTTGCATGGCTGTCGGCGGCGCTGCGGCGCTGCTGGGCGCCGAGGTGCGGGCGGCGGACAAGGCCCCCGGCGGCAGATTCCAGCAGGTGAACGGCGATTTCAGCTGGAAGCCTCACAAGCTGGACCCCGAGGAGTGCGCGCTGGTTGCCTATGACGGCTACTGGCACAAGGGCTATGCCTGCGGCTACGGGGTGTTTTACGGCATCATCGGCGTCATGGGCGAAAAGTTCGGCGCGCCGTACAATCAGTTCCCCTTCTCCATGCTGGAAGCCAACAAGGGCGGCATTTCCGACTGGGGCACCATCTGCGGCGCGTTGTACGGCGCGGCCGCGGCCTACGCCCTGTTCTGGGGACGCGACGAACGCACGCCCATGGTCAACGAGCTTTACCGCTGGTATGAAAAGACGCCGCTGCCCATTTTCAATCCCGGCGACGCCGCAAAGGGCGTGAAGGGCGACCTGCATCAGAACGCCTCCGGCTCCGTGCTGTGCCACATTTCCGTTTCCAAATGGTGCTACGCCAGCCAGACGGAAGCCACCAGCAAGGCGCGCAACGAACGCTGCGGCCGTCTGACTTCCGACGTCTGTCGCAAGGCTGTGGAAATTCTCAACGCCAAGATCGATCAGGGCAAGAATTTCAAGGGCGCTTTCGCCAAGCAGGACGCCGTCAAGGCCTGCGGCGAATGCCATCAGACCAAGGGCAACGACGCCAACTGGGCCAAGGGCGTCATGGACTGCACGCCCTGTCATGACGGGCGTTCGGCGCTCATGAACAAGTTCAAGGATCATCCGTAGTCGCAACGCGCAGACACAGGGAAAATACAGGAAAGACCGTTCCGCATCGGCGGGGCGGTCTTTTTTTGCGGCGCAGCGCCGCCCGGCCCAAAGTGAGCGGAAAAAGCGCGTTTTTCCGCGAAACGACAGGACGTATAGTTTGAAACGCGCAGCGTTTCAAACCGAAATTGCTCTACTGGAGCAGCGGAGGTATGTCGTCGGGAAAGACGGGAATGGCAAGGGGATGCGGTTGCAGGAGCAGTTCCTCAAGGCGGCGCAGCAGGGCGTTGAGTCCGTCGCCGGTCAGGGCGGAGACGCCCAGCGCCTCGGGAAAGGCGTCGTGGAGCTCGGCGCGGGCGGGCGCGGGGAGCTTGTCCCATTTATTGAGGACGAGCAGGCGCGGGCGCTCGTGCAGTCCCAGTTCCTCCAGAATGGTTTCCACCGATTCCATTTGCAGGACGAGATCGGGATGCGAGGCATCGGCCACATGAACGAGCACGTCGGCGGCGTCGAGTTCCTCCAGCGTGGCGCGAAAGGCGTCCATGAGTTCCCGGGGCAGATTGCGGATGAAGCCCACGGTATCGGCCAGAATGATTTCCCGTTCTGCGGGAAAGCGGAGGCGGCGGGTGGTGGGATCGAGCGTGGCGAAGAGCTTGTTTTCGGCCGTAACGTCCGAACGCGTCAGATTGTTGAGCAGCGTGGACTTGCCCGCGTTGGTATAGCCCACGAGCGCGGCCAGGGGAATGCCCTGCCGGTTGCGGCGGCCGCGGGTGAACGCGCGCTGCCTGCGCAGGCGCTCGAGTTCCTTGCGCAGGCGGGCCATGCGCTCGCGACTGCGGCGGCGATCGGTTTCCAGCTTGGTTTCGCCGGGGCCGCGTCCGCCGATGCCGCCCATGAGCCGGTCCATGGCGCGGTTCCTGCCGGTCAGTCTGGGCTGCATGTAGCGCAGCTGGGCCAGCTCCACCTGCAGTTTTCCGGCGCTGGTCACGGCGTGCTGGGCGAAGATGTCCAGAATAAGCTGCGTGCGATCCAGCACCTTGCGTTCGGTGATGTCCGCAAGGTTGTGCAGCTGCGCCGGGGCCAGCTCGCCGTCGAAGACGAGCGTTCCGGCGCGATGTTGCAGGGCAAGCACTTCCAGCTCGGCCATTTTCCCCTTGCCCATGATGAACTTGGGGTTGACCTGCGCCACGCGCTGCACCATGCGCCCGGCCACTTCCAGCCCGGCGGTGCGGGCCAGTTCGGCCAGTTCGTCAAGATGGCGCTCCTGCTGGATGCGGGGCAGGCTGGAGACCGAGACCAGCAGCGCCCTGGGCGCGTCGGAGGCTTCCCGCGCGTCGCTGCCGTCGCGGGCCAGTTCCTCTTCCAGCGCTTCCGCCGTGGCGGCGAAGTCGGCCGCCGTGCGTTCCCAGGGGCGGGGCGGATCCACGCGGTAGGGGGCTTCGCCCGGACCGGGAAGCAGATGGGCGGCCTGCCACTGCACGGGATCGCCCGCCGGATTGACGGTCAGGACGATGACCGCGTCAAGGCGCAGGAAGAGCATGTCCATCAGGTCTTCCTGACTGAGCGGATCGGGCGTCAGATGGGTGTGGAGCAGGCGCAGCCCGCGCAGGCGGTCGGCGCCCACGCGGCTGCGCGGCAGTTCGGGAATGAGCAGACTGCCGGGCTCGCCCACGATGACCATCTCCACGCGCCCGCGGCGGTTGACGAGCAGGCCGATCTGGCGGCCCACGGCGCGCGACAGGAGAGCGAGCTCGCGCGCCTGCTCAAGCGTATAGACGTCTTCCCGGGGAAAACGCCGGTTGAGCAGGCGCTGCAAGCCCTTGGTCTGACTGGGCTTCAGGCCCTGAAGATTTCCTTCCAGGCGGGAAATGCTAGTCTCCGGGGCGGATGTAGGAGCAGATCAGGGCGTCGTAACGCGACGTCGCCTCAAAGGCCCGCGAGGCCATGAGCTGCCGGAAGGGCAGGCCCACGCGCATGTCGTGGGCGCTCATTTCCTGCATGGCGGCTTCATACCACTGCGTCGAGGGCAGGACAAGAACGCTGTGGAAGTTCTTGGCCGCCGCGCGGATCATGCAGGGACCGCCGATGTCGATTTCCTCCACGGCCTGTTCCAGCGAGAGCTTGCGCTCCACGGCTCCGGCAAAGTCATAGAGATTGACGCAGACGAGATCGAACGGAAGAATGCCCTTTTCGGCGATGGTCCGCAGGTGCTCGGGATTGTCCTTGTTGCAGAGGATGCCCGCGTGGATTTTGGGATGCAGCGTCTTGACGCGGCCGCCCAGGATTTCGGGGAAGCCCGTGACGGTGCTGACGGCCGTTACCGGCAGCCCCGCCTTTTCCAGCGCTTTCTGCGTGCCGCCGGTGGAAACGAGCTCCACCTTGCGTTCCACAAGAAAGGAGGCAAAGTCCACAAGGCCTGTCTTGTCGGTCACGCTCAGGATGGCGCGACGGATGGGCAAAAAGTCCATGCCTTGAACTCCTGTAAGAAAGTTGCGTTTCTACGCGCAAGACAGCCTAGCAGAAAAGGCTTCGCCCCGCAACGGAACGTCTTGCCCTCCCGTGCCGGCTCGGCTATGTTCTGGGCGGAAATCATGAAGGGAGTTTGTATGCGTCAGACCCTTGTTTCTTGGAATGTCAACGGATTGCGCGCCGTTTCCGCCAAGGATGAATGGCGCTGGTTTCAGGAGTCCGGGGCCGACATCTTCGCCGTGCAGGAAACCAAGGCGTCGCCCGAACAGCTGTCGCCGGAGCTGGTCCGGCCGGAAGGCTGGCACAGCGAATGGGCGTCGAGCGTCGTCAGGAAGGGCTATTCCGGCGTGGCGGTCTTCAGCCGTTGCGCGCCGCTCTTCGTGCGCCGCGAGCTGCCGGAAACCGAATGGCAGGGCGAAGGCCGCCTGCTGCATCTCGAGTTCGAGCGCTTCCATTTTTTCAACGGCTATTTCCCCAACGGCGGCGCGGAAGAGCTGGACGAGAACGGCAGGCCCACGGGGCGGTTCAAGCGCGTTCCCTACAAGATGGGCTTTTTCGAGGCGTTCGTGCGCTATGCCGAGGAATGCCGCCGGAGCAAGCCCGTGGTGGTCTGCGGCGATTTCAATATCGCCCACAGGGAGATCGATCTCGCCAGACCCCGGCAGAACGTCGGCAATACGGGATTCCTGCCGGAGGAACGCGCCTTTCTGGATCGCTTCGTCGCCCTCGGGTATATTGATACCTTCCGTCTGTGCCACGGCGACGAACCCGGCTGCTATTCGTGGTGGTCGTACAAGACGCGGGCGCGGGAAAGGAACATCGGCTGGCGCATCGATTATTTCTTTGTTTCCGAGGAGCTGCGTTCCCATGTGGCGGACGCCTGGATCGCCGCCGACGTCCGCGGTTCGGATCACTGTCCCGTCGGCCTCTGTCTGGAGTTCTAGCCTTTCCCGTCCATGAACATTTCGCGCATTTTCATTCTCCGGCCCATTGCCACATCCCTTCTCATGGCGGCCCTGCTGCTGTCGGGCCTGCTGGCCTACCGCTATCTGCCCATTTCCGCCCTGCCGCAGATCGACTATCCCACCATGCAGGTGCAGACCTTCTATCCCGGCGCGTCTCCCGACGTGATGGCGGCCGTGGTGACGGCGCCGCTGGAGCGCCAGTTCGGCACCATGTCGGGGCTGGTGCAGATGTCCTCCCTGTCGTCGGCGGGGGCGTCGGTCGTCACTCTCCAGTTCGACTTGTCCGTGCCGCTGGACGTGGCGGAACAGGAGGTGCAGGCGGCCATCAACGCGGCCGACAGCCTGCTGCCGCAGGATTTGCCCAATCCTCCCGTCTACAGCAAGGTCAATCCCGCGGACCCGCCCATCATGACGCTGGCCGTCGTGAGCGACGCCATGCCCCTGACGCGCCTTGAAGACCTCGTGGACACGCGGCTGGCGCAGAAGATTTCGCAGCTGCCCGGCGTGGGACTGGTGACGCTGTCGGGCGGGCAGCGGCCCGCCGTGCGCATTCAGGTCAACCCCAGGGCGCTGGCTTCCGCCGGTCTGACGCTGGCCGACGTGCGTTCCGCCGTGGACACGGCCAACGTCAACGACGCCAAGGGCAGCTTTGACGGCAAGGAGCGCGCCAGCACCATCGACGCCAACGATCAGCTGACCTCCGCCGGGGAATACGCCGATACCGTCATCGGGTACAAGAACGGCGCGCCCCTGCGCCTGCGGGATGTGGCCGACGTGGTCGAGGGCGCGGAAAACGTCCGCCTTGCCGCCTATGTGGCGGGCAGGGAGCAGGAGTTCCGTCCCGCCATCATTCTTTCCGTCCAGCGGCAGCCCGGGGCCAACGTCATCGAGGTGGCGGACAGCGTCAACGAGCTGGTGCCGCGCATCCGGCAGACCCTGCCCGGCAATGTGGAAATCATCACCGTCACGGATCGCACGGTCACCATCCGCGCGACGGTGCACGACGTGCAGCTGGAACTGGCGCTGGCCATCGTGCTGGTCATCGCCGTCATCTGGCTGTTCCTGCGCAACGTGCAGGCGACGATCATTCCCGCGCTGGCCGTGCCTCTCTCCCTCGTCGGTTCGCTGGGCGTCATGTATCTTGCGGGCTATTCGCTCAACAACCTGACGCTGATGGCGCTGGTCATCGCTTCCGGCTTCGTGGTGGACGACGCCATTGTGGTCATCGAAAATATTTCCCGCTATCTCGAGGAGGGGATGAAACCCCTTCAGGCCGCCCTGCACGGCGCGGGGCAGATCGGCTTCACCATCATTTCCCTGACCCTGTCGCTGGTGGCCGTGCTGATCCCCCTGCTGTTCATGGGCGACGTTTCCGGGCGTCTTTTCCGGGAATTCGCCGTGACGCTGGCCGTCACCATCCTGATTTCGGCGGCTATTTCCCTGAGTCTGACGCCCATGCTCTGCGCCGTCATGCTCGGCAGGGAACACGGGCGGGGCGAGGAGCACGGCGCGTTTTTCGCCGCGCTGCTGCGCTGGTACGCGCGGGCGCTCGACTGGGTGCTGGCCCGACAGGGGCTGGTGCTGGCGGTCGCCGTGGGGACGCTGCTGCTGACCGTCGGGCTGTATGTCGTGACGCCCAAGGGCTTCTTTCCCACGCAGGACACGGGGGTTTTGCAGGGGATTGCCGAAGCGCCGCAGGACAGCTCCTTCGACGCCATGACCCGACGGCAGCGGGAGCTGGCCGACATCATCATGGCGGACCCGGCCGTGGAGAGCGTGGCTTTCTTCGTGGGCGTGGACGGCATCAATCCCAGTCTGGGCACGTCGCGGCTGACGGTGAATCTCAGGGATCTGTCGGAGCGCGACGCGCGCGCGCAGGAAATCGCCCGGCGCATCATGGCGAGAGCCGACAGCGTTCCCGGGCAGCGGCTGTACCTGCAGCCGGTGCAGGATCTGACCATCGAGGATCGCGTTTCCCGCACCCAGTACCAGTTCACGGTGGAGGCCCTGAGCCGCGAACAGCTGGAAACCTGGGAACCGCGTCTGCTGGAGGCCCTGCGCGCCCGGCCGGAGCTGTCGCACGTGGCGTCGGACATGCAGGCCCGCGGGCGCGCCGTGTGGATCAATATCGATCGGGACGCGGCCTCGCGCTACGGCCTGACCATGAGCGACATCGACAACGCGCTTTACGACGCGCTCGGGCAACGCCTTATTTCCACCATCTTTACCCAGACGAACCAGTACAAGGTCGTGCTGGAGAGCGCTCCGCTGTTCCGCAACGGGCCGGGAACGCTGGAAAATATCTATGTGCGCGGCACGGGCGACGAACCCGTTCCGCTGACGGCCGTGGCCCGCGCGGAGGAACGGGCCGTGCACCTGTCCGTGGCCCGGCAGGGACAGTTCCCCGTGGCCACCCTTTCCTTCAACGTGGCCGGGGATTCCTCGCTCGGCGCGGCCGTGGAGGCCGTGCGGCAGGCCGAGGCGGACGCCGGGCTGCCGTCGTCCCTGCGGACGCAGTTTCAGGGCGCGGCCCATGCCTTCCTTTCGTCCACGGATAATCAGGTCTGGCTGATTCTTGCCGCCGTCATCACCATGTATATCGTCCTCGGCGTGCTCTATGAGAGCTATGTCCACCCCGTGACCATCCTTTCCACACTGCCGTCGGCGGGTGTGGGCGCGCTGCTGGCGCTCATCGCCTGCGACATGGAACTGGGCGTGGTGGGCATCATCGGTATTATCCTGCTCATCGGCATCGTCAAGAAAAACGCCATCATGATGATCGACTTCGCCCTGGAGGCGGAACGCGGGGAAGGCAAGACGCCGGAGGAAGCCATCCGGCAGGCCTGCCTGCTGCGGCTGCGCCCCATTCTCATGACGACCATGGCGGCCCTGCTGGGCGCTCTTCCCCTGATGATAGGCTGGGGCATGGGCGCGGAGCTGCGCCGTCCGCTCGGCGTCACCATGGTCGGGGGGTTGATTTTCAGTCAGGCGCTGACCCTGTTCACCACGCCCGTCGTTTATCTCTGGTTTGATCGTCTGGCGCGGCATTTCCGGCGACCGGCCGCCGACGCGGAGGAACGCGCATGAGCGGGCGGCCGCAGGGGGAGCGGCGCAAGCGCTTCGGGCCGGAATTTCTGCCGCTGAACGTTTCCGCGCTCTTCATCCGCAGGCCCGTGGCCACAACCCTGCTGACGCTGGCCGTCCTGCTGGCGGGGCTGGCCGCCTTTGCGCTGCTGCCCGTGGCTCCCCTGCCGCAGGTGGATATGCCCGTGGTCGTCGTGCGCGCCTCCATGCCGGGCGCGGGCCCGGAAACCATGGCCGCCACCGTGGCGACGCCGCTGGAGCGCGCGCTCGGCCGCATTGCGGGCATTACGGAAATGACGTCAAGCAGCAGTCTCGGCTCCACCAACGTGACGCTGCAATTCGATTTGAACCGGGACATCAACGGCGCGGCCCGCGATGTTCAGGGGGCCATCAACGCGGCGCGTTCCACGCTGCCGACCATGCCGTCCAATCCCAGCTACCGCAAGGTGAATCCGGCGGGCGCGCCCATCATGATCCTGTCCGTCACGTCGGACACGCTGACGCGCACGCAGCTGTACGACGCGGCGTCCACCGTTCTTGCCCAGAAGATTTCGCAGCTGGAAGGCGTGGGCGAAGTCACCGTGGGCGGCGGCGCGCTGCCCGCCGTGCGGGTGGACGTCATTCCCGACGCGCTCAGCCGCATGGGGCTCGATATGGACGACGTGCGCAGGGCCATTGCGGGAGCCAATGCCTATCTGCCCAAGGGACTGCTGGACGACGGCGAGTATTCCTGGCTGGTTGACGCCGGCGATCAGCTTTCCACGGCGGAGGAATACAAAAAGGTGATCGTCGCCCATACGGAGAAAGGGACCGTGCGTCTCGGCGATATCGCCGTTGTGCGCGACGGCCCGCAGGACGAGCGCAATATGGCCGTCGCCAATGGCAAGCCTGCGATTCTGCTCATTATTTTCCGTTCTCCCGGCGCAAATATCATCGAGACCGTGGATCGCGTCAAGGAGATGCTGCCGCAGCTGCGCTCCTGGCTGCCCGAAAGCGCGGATCTGTCCCTGCGCATGGATCGCTCGCAGACCATCCGGGCATCCCTGCATGAAGTGGAAAAAAGTCTCATGATTTCCGTGGCGCTGGTGGTGCTGGTGGTCTTCCTGTTCCTGCGCAACGGCCGCGCGACGGCCATTCCCGCCGTGGCCGCGCCGGTGTCGTTGATCGGTACGTTCGGCGTCATGTATCTGTGCGATTATACGCTCGACAATCTGTCCCTCATGGCCCTGACCATTGCCACGGGCTTTGTGGTGGACGACGCCATCGTGGTGCTGGAAAATATCGTGCGGCGCATGGAACTGGGAGAAACGCCCCTGCGGGCGGCCCTGCGCGGTGCGCGCGAAGTGGGCTTTACCGTCATTTCCATTTCCCTGTCGCTGGTTGCCGTCTTCGCGCCCATTCTTTTCATGGGCGGCATTGTCGGCCGTCTGTTCCGGGAATTCGCCGTGGTTCTGACCGCCGCCGTTCTGGTGTCCATGCTGGTGTCGCTGACAACGACGCCCATGATGTGCGCCCACATGCTGCGGCCCGGGGATATACGCGCCGGGACGGCGGGAACCGGTTCGATCGCCCGGTTGCGGCGTTGCGTCAACCGCGCCTGGGGGCGCATGCTGGAGGGCATGCAGGCCGGTTACGAACGCAGTCTTGCCGTGGTGCTGCGCCATCGGGCGCTGACGCTGCTTTCGCTGGGCCTTGTGCTGGCCGCCAATGTCTGGCTGTATATCATCGTTCCCAAGGGATTTTTTCCGCAGCAGGATACCGGCGTCATCATGGGCGGCATGCGCGCCGATCAGAGTTCATCCTATCAGAATATCGTGGCAAAGCTGCCCCGCCTGATGGAAATCATCCGTTCCGATCCCGCCGTGGAGCAGGTCTCCGGCCATATCTCCGGCGCGCGGGGCGGGGGCGGTATCTTCATCGCCCTGAAACCTCTGGAGGAGCGCAGGGTTTCGGCGGACGCCGTCATCGCCCGTCTGCGCGGCCGTCTTTCCTCCGAGCCCGGCCTTCAGATTTTCCTTCAGGCGGCGCAGGATATCATGATGGGCGGCCGCAGCTCCCGGTCGCAGTATCAGTACACCCTGCAGGCGGACGATCTCGACGAACTGCGCCGCTGGGGGCGCAGGTTGCAGGAAGCTCTGGCGACCGTTCCCTTCCTGAAGGATGTGGACAGCGATATCGAGGAACGCGGCCTGCAAACGGTGCTGAGTGTGGATCGCGACGCGCTGGCGCGGTACGGCCTGACCATGCAGGACGTGGACAACGCCCTCAACAACGCGTTCGGGCAACGTCAGGTGTCCACCATGTACCGCGACAAGAACCAGTATCGCGTGGTGCTCGAATTCATTCCCTCATGGCTGGAAGGGGAGGACGCCCTGCAAAAGGTCTATCTGCGCGGCCGGGACGGGCTGATTCCCCTTCTGAGCGTGGCCACGGTGGGGCCGGGCTTTGCTCCGCTCTCCGTTTCCCATCAGGGGCAGTTCGCCGCCGTGACCCTGTCCTTCAACATGGCGCCCGGCGCGGCGCTTTCCCAGGCGCAGACCGCCATCGACGAGGCTCGCGTGCGCATCGGCATGCCGTCTTCCGTGGTCGGCAGTTTTCAGGGCACGGCCAAGATGTTCAGCGAGACGCTCCAGAATCAGGTCATCCTGATTCTGGCGGCGCTGGCCGCCCTGTATATCGTTCTCGGCATCCTGTATGAAAGCCTTGTGCATCCCCTGACCATCCTGTCCACCCTGCCCAGCGCGGGGGGCGGCGCGCTGCTGGCCCTGCTGTTCTGCGGCATGGAATTCAGCGTCATTGCCCTGATCGGGGTGCTGCTGCTGTGCGGTATCGTCAAGAAAAACGCCATCATGATGATTGATTTCGCTCTCGACGCCATGCGCATGCGGGGCCAGCGTCCCGAAGAGGCCATTGTCACGGCCTGTCGCCTGCGTTTCCGGCCCATCATGATGACCACGGCCGCCGCCCTTTTCGGGGCCGTTCCCCTGGCGCTGGGGCAGGGAGACGGCGCGGAAATACGGCAGCCGCTGGGCGTGACCATCGTCGGCGGCCTCTGTCTCAGCCAGCTGCTGACCCTGTACACGACGCCCGTCGTCTTCCTCTACATGGATGCCGCCCGCCGCAGGGTGCGCCGCCGGATCTGGCAATGGCGCTACGGCAAGGAGCGCGCCCGCCGTCTGGAAGCATTCGTCCGCAAGGGATAGAGCGTTCTTCCTGGGGGGAAGGAAACCCCCTTGGCTAGCGCGCAAGGGGCCCAGCCTTTCCGCAG
>CAJMRA010000028.1 GCA_905215675.1 uncultured bacterium
CGCGAAACGACAGGCCGTATGGTTTGAAACGCGCAGCGTTTCAAACTGAAATTGCGCATGACGGCGCATGTCCTGTTGTTGTGCCACAAGCCGCCATAAGGTACAAGAGGACTGCCGCGCGTGTGTTCCCGGCCGGAAAAGGGAAGGGAAGACGACGCGGAAACGGACGATTCCGGCAGGCGGGGAAACGAGCCCTTCCGGGATGCTGCGCCTCTTCACCGCAAAGGAGTTCTTGTGGAAGCACTGGCCTTTCTTGTGGATTTCATTCTGCATATCGACGCCCATCTTTTCGAGCTGGTCGCCGATTACGGGGCGTGGATTTACGCCATCCTGTTCATCATTGTCTTTTGCGAAACGGGGCTTGTGGTCACGCCCTTTCTTCCCGGCGATTCGCTGCTCTTCGCATCCGGCGTCGTGGCCGGAGCCGGACTCATGGGCTATGAACACGTACTGCTGACGCTGCTGGCCGCGGGCGTGCTGGGCGACGCCTGCAACTACTTCATCGGGCGGCATGTGGGCCCGGCCATTTTTGCGCGCGACACGCGCTTCATCAAGAAGGAACATCTGCTCAAGGCCAACCGCTTCTATGAAAAGCACGGCGGCAAGGCCATCATTCTGGCCCGCTTTATTCCCATAGTGCGCACCTTTGCTCCCTTTGTGGCGGGCATTGCGCTCATGTGCCCGCACACGTTCTTTCTTTTCAACATCACGGGCTGCGTTCTCTGGGTGGGCGGTCTTGTTTCGGCGGGCTATTTCCTCGGGAATCAACCCTGGGTGCGCGACAATTTCGGCATCATCGTCTACGCCATCATCATCATTTCCATACTGCCGGTCGCCATCGAACTGCTGCGGGCCAGAATGAACCGGAAAAAGGAGTGATGCGGCGGAAGACCGCAAGGTCCCCGGCGGCGACAGGCCGCATGGCTTATCTGAAAACGCCCATGAAGCAAGGGGAGTGAAACTCCCGGCCTTCAGGCCTCATGCTTTCTCTCCCTGCCAGAAACGCAGCTCACTCTCGACGGTATCCTGCGCTTCAAGCAGGCGGGAGGCTCGCTGCCGTATGGCTGCTTCAATGAGCTTCAGACGTTTCGGAGAAAGATTATACCGGGGGTGCCGCTTCAGTTTGCAGGCCAGCAGGCGACGCAGCCCCTCGCGATGTCGCGGTTTCATGCAGAGCCGGGCTACGGAGAAAAAGTCGCCGTAACAGACAGGCCCCTGGGCATCAGCGAAATTGAGAAAAGCCTGTCTGCTTTCCTCTTCTCCGGGAGAGGCAAAATTGAACAGCGAATTTCCATGATCAAACAGCGGCGCAGGGCCTTTCAGGGTATTTGTCGCCGCGTCCACGAGAAAGCCAAAATTCCCGAAATGCCGATCCGTATTGCCGATGACGGCATCAAAGACGAGCATATCTTCCAGCATGTCCTTACAGGCCGTATCGAGCGTTCCGTAATAGTCGATGACCGCCTGCATGCCGCCGCTCTTCACAATCTGACCGACAGGCACAAACGAAACAGCCTTGCTGGTGAAGAGCTCGCATCTGGAGCAAAGCCGCGATTTCCATTTGCTGAGCGTGTACGGGACGGCATTCACGCCAAGCACCCGGGCAACCTGCCAGGCGTAGAATTCGGAATACGGCTCATTGCCGGTATTGGACGCCCCCTCAGTCCCGCCTTTATAGAGGTATATCCTGCCGGACTGACGCCGCCAGCACTTCGGAAGCATGCCGTTCGTCGTAAATTCAGGGCTTGAGGCCGCGGACGCGCGCACGGAACTTCCATAGCCGGTAAAGGCTATGCCCGCCAGCACCTCGCTGAATCTGTTATCGTAAAGATTGCACTGCGCAAACGTCTTCGTGAACCCGTCCCGGACGACCCAGTAGCTGTCGTTGAGCGAAAGCCCCTTGCTGATATCAATAATCCCCATGGTGCTGTTTGCGGACAAGCCGACCTTTGCCAGCAACGAATGGATATACGCCCTGTTCCGGGGAATTTTTCTGTGCTTCAGCCAGCGGGCAAGGCCGCTGTTTGTTACTTCCATCCCCAGCGGCATCAATGGCAGCGCATCCTGATCCACATCCGTTATGGAAACTTCAGGCGTATCGCCGCCATCTCCGGCGGAGAACCGGATCAAGTCCCTGTCAAAGAGCTTCAAGGTGTAATCTGCCATATCTGCTCCGTGTGAATCGTATCTGCGGACGCCCTGTCCGGCTGTTCCTCCCCTGCGGGAGCCTGCCGAAATTTTATGGCCTTTTTCCAGAGTGATCCAGTCCGCATTCCGCCCGCAAGATGGAACGCCGACGGACTATGCTGGCGCCACAGGGGCCGGACAGACATCCCGGAGCCTGTCGCCTCTGCGGCCATTGCGCTGGCCCTTGTCTGCGCCGCCAGCCCCGCCCTGTCGGCCAGCTGGCTTACCTGTCCTGAAAAAGTCCTTGATACCGCCACCATTTCGGGCATCTATCAGGGATGGTACGAGGCGGAGGAAGGACTGCACTTTTTGAAGAGAGTTCCCCGCGCCGCTTACGCGGCGGGCCGCCCGTCTTTCCCCAGCATGAGACCGGGCCGCCGGGCTGTCCTTTTTCCTCTTCCTGCGCTACAATGGAGCAACTTTATCCTTCCGGCGGGACGGCGCATGAAAAAAAATGTTTATCGCCGGTTCTGCCGCCCCGCCGCGGCCGTTCTCCGCGCCAGACCGGCAGAACGGACAGGGCAACGAATTTTCCACGGCGGCATGCTTGCGGCCTGCGCGCGCATCCGGGGCGGAGCCGCTTCCGGTTACAGGGGAATTTTCTTCGTCAGGGCGCGCGAAAAGCGGACGGCGCTTGCGCCCATCAACATCCAGCTCGACACCCGTCGACCCCTCTCCAGGGAGAACTTCATGAGCCTGCTTGAATCGCTGCAAGAACGTCAGGACCTCCTTTCCTACGGCCTCCGGCTTGTCTGCGACACAAAGAAACTGTACGCCGCCTACGGCAAAGATGTGCTCACGGCCTCCTACGACCGCTTTGCCGCCATTGAGAAAAGCCTGACGGCCAAAGAAATCCGCATGGTTGTCGTCGGCGAATTTTCGCGCGGCAAATCGTCCCTGCTGAACGCGCTTATGGGCTCTGTTTACCTTCCCTACGCCAACGAAGCGACAACGGCCATCAACTTCTTTATCTACGGCCTGCCGGAAAAAGAAACCGCGCCGCACCTTGTCGTTGTGTTTTGCGACGGACGCCGACAGCGGATCGAGCTGAGCCAAAGTCAGGACAAGCTGAAAGCATGGGAAAAGGAAATCGAAAAATGGGGCACGGAGCTTGACACGGACAGCAGCGATCTTCGCTCCGAAGTCGATTACATTGAGCTTTACATCGATCACCCTCTGCTCAATCTCGGCCTTGTGCTGATCGACACTCCCGGCCTGGAGTCCATCCAGAAGCATCATGAAGAAATCACCCGCCGCGCCATCGACACGGCTCACATAGCCATCTGGGTGCAAAGCACAGTGCAGCTCGGCGGCAACAGCCGCGAATGGCAGTTCCTGAAGGAAACCATCCGCAAGAACTTCCGCAAGTTTCTGACGGTCGTGAACTGGTGGGACTGCGTGATGGAACCGCAGGACGAGCAGGACAAGCTCATCCCCGCCGCCATCCGCGAACGAAAAAAGATGGACATTGTGCGGGGGCAGTTCCGCAAGATGCTGCCCGACGTGCCGCCGGAAGAGCTCGACATTATGACAAGCGAGCGCAACCTCTTCGGCGTCAGCGCGCGCTGGGCCCTGCAGGGCACTCCCGAACAGAAGGCGCGCTCCGGCCTGGACAGACTCTCCGCCCGCATTCAGGAACTCTGTTCCGGCAGCGAAGCCCGCGCCGAAATATTCTACAAGCCCATGAAGCAGCTCGGCGTCCTTCAGGATACGCTGGACAAGTATCTCAGCGAGTCGCTGCGCGCTCTGGAGACGGAAAACTCCCTGGAGCAGCAAAAAAGAGACTGCGAACTCCTTGAAATGGAAATCACCCAGCTCGAACAGAAAATGCAGATTTCCATCAGCGAAACAAAGGAAGACCATACAAGAATATGCAACGAGTGCATCCGAAAGATAATGACGGAACTCGTGGAACCGCTGCGCGACCTCAAGCAGGAAATCGAGTTTCAGGTCACGCCGGACTATGTGCGCGAGCGCATTCAGGCCAAAGACGCGACCGTTACGCTGCCGGACAACCTTCAGGAAGCCTACGCCGCAACTCTGCAGGAGGTCGGCGACAAGTGGAACGCGCAGCGCGAGGAAGTCGCGGCCACGCTTCAGGAACTGCGCCTGGACTATGCGCGGGAAATGAACAGGCATGTCGGCGACATTGCGTCCAGCCTGAATGGGCTCGACATTTCCCTGCCGGACATGGACGTGCAGTGCGATCTCGATCTGAGCGGCCTTGAAAAATTCTACACGGAAAAAATGCGCATTGAGGAAAACATCGCCGCCTACGAACAGCAGATTGACTCCTACAACGAACGCCTAGGGCAGGAGGCCGCCAACGACACTCTGGTGGCAAACGCCAGAGAAGCCCTCAACAGGGCGGAACGCCGCCTTGTGGAGCTGGGGCCGCAGCCCCAGCCCTTCATGCGGCAGGAATCGCGGCAAGTTTCCAGCGGCGGCCTGTACAGCAGCCCGCGCTACTCGACGGTCGATGTGCCGGACTACACGCCCGTCAACGAATGGAGGGAACAGCGCTCCAGACTTGAAGCGACCCTGAACGACAAGGAAAAGGCGCTTGAGGAGATCATCCGCGTCGAAGAGGAAAAAACCGGCCGCCGCCTGAGCATGGCATCCGCCAAACGGCGTCTGGAGCAGCAGCTGGAAAGAATGCGCTCCAATCAGGCCGCGGCCGAGCGGCAGCAGCGGGAGAAGCTTGATTCTCTGGTCGCCCGCGTGCACCGCCAGCTCATTCACGCCACGTCGGGGCAGCTCAACGGATTTATCCGCATGCTGGAAAAGAACGCCTCGGAAGGCCTTGTCGGGGTCTTCAATCATCAGCTCGACTACCTGCAGACCTGCGTGCAGGAACAGTTCATGGAGCCTCTGCACGGCAAACAGGCAAGCCGCGAAGAAGCCGTCAGACTGCTTGAGCAGGGCAAGGCGGAAATCGAAAAACGCAGAACGCAGCTTGAAGAGGCCCTGCGGGAACTGCACGCGCTGCAACAGCAGACAGCCGCCTGCTGCGCCGCGGAATAACGGGAGGAACACATGGACTATTCCCGACTGCGCGAATGCCTGCCCCAGGCAGATCGCGAACGATTCGACACCCTCTGGGAACAGACGGGAGGCAACAACTCTCCGCTGTATGCCTGTCTGGCCGGAGCCTTCTCCGCCGGCAAGACAACGCTGCTCAACACGCTTATCGGCAACGCGCTGCTCCCTGTGGCACAGGAGGAGACAACGGCCCTGCCCACTTTCGTGGAATATGCGCCGGCCCCGCGCTGCGAGCTGGCGGGAACCGACGGCGCGACGCCAATCGCGCCGGAGAATCTCCCGGCGATCATTGCCAATCCCCCGCAGGAGGCCCGGCTGGTCAGCGTCGGCCTGCCCCTCCCCTGGCTTCAGGGGCTTTGCCTTGTCGATCTGCCCGGCAGCGGCAGCCTTGACGAACGCAATCACGAATACAGCCGCGAGCAGCTCCGGCAGGCCGACGCCGTCGTCTACCTGCTGGCGCCCCGCGGCCCGTCCCGCGACGACCTCCGCAATCTGACCCTGCTGCATACCCGCGGCAAGAAAGTGCTTCTTGGCGTCGCCCAGTGGGATCGGGTGGAAGAAGCGGTGGCGCGCGGCGAAAAGGAACCCGATCTCGCCGCATGGGCGGCGGACATTCTCTATCAGACAGGGCTGGAATGCGCCCCCTGCCCCGTAAGCCGGACAGGGCTGGGCCGGGAACAGGTCATCGACTTTCTGCAACAGACGGCGCGAGAGCTGCGCGACCTGCGTCTGCGGCGCTTTGTCGCGGAAGCCCGCCCCATGCTGACCGCCCTGCTGGAACACTGTCAGGAAGCCGCAGGCATGCTGGCCGCCGATACGGAGGAAGCCCGGCAGCAGCAGCATGAGGAGCTTCTGCGGCAAAAGCAGGAACTGCTCGAAACGCGCCGACAGGCGGAAAAGCGCAGGCAGGAGGAAACGCAGGCGCTGCTGCAACGCTGGGACAGCGGCTGCGAAGAGCTCTCCGTCCAGCTGGAGGAAGGGCTGCGCGCTTCCGCCGAGCAGTGGACGGACAAAAACGGCGAAGAAGCCTTTCTGGAGCGGGGCGAGACCCTGCTGCGGGAAACGCTCGCCCAGGCGGCCGCGCTGGGGCAGACGCTCTCGCAACGCTACGGCCAGCTGGAAATTCCAGAGGCGGAGCTGCGGAGGCGGCATCTGCATCTCGCGCCGCCTCAGCCCGTCGCGGCGGCGGATTTTCTGGACGTGGGCCGTCTGGAACTGCTGGAAAAACGCATGCGCGGGCTTCAGGAGCAGCAGCGGCAGGCGGCAAAAGACACGCAGGCCAGCCCGGACAGCCTCAGAGCGGAAATCAAAGAGCAGGAGCTGCTCCTTAACGACCTGCAAAACCAGCGGCAGGAGATTCTGTCCGCGCCCCTGCCCCGTATTGAGACCACCGAAGCGGCAACGGGCAGCGGTCAGAGGCTGGGCCGTATCATTGGAGAAATAGCCGACATCGGGCTTCTCCTTGCGGTGCCAATAACAGCAGCCAGCAAAATCGGCAGCCTCGCGGGCAAGGCTGGCAAGATGATCGGCATGTCGGCCAGAGCGGCAAAACAAGCGGCAGCGGTAGCCAGGGCGGGAACATCCGTGGCCCTGCATCTGAATCGGGCGGGCCAGAGAGCGCAGATACCGCAATCCCGAAGAGGCGGCGGATTGATCCCCCCCGAAGTGCTGGACAAAATCGGCAAGCTGGACATGCTTACTCTGGGCTACTGGGGCGAACGCATCGGCAGCGCCCTTGACGGCGAACCCGTAATCAGCTCCCACACAGACCCCGAAGCCCTCCGCAGGCAGCAGGAAGCCCTCGCAAAAATCGACGCCTCGCTCCGGGAGCGTCAGCTGCGCATCTTCGATCTGGAAAAGGAACTGGCAGCCCCTCGCGCAAACATCGCCGCCATCGAGGCGGAAATAACCTCCGTCCGCGGCGAAATGGAGGCGCTCGCCGCGCAGGCGGAACAGAAGAAAGCGACGGAGGAAGCCGCCCGGCAGCGTGAATTCCAGTCCATGCTGGCCTATGAAAAAAAACGTTGCGGCAAGGAATGGCTGCACCTGTTCACGCAGCAGAGCCAGTCCATGCGACGGCTCCTTCAGGCCATGCTGCACAACTGGTGGGAAGGCTACCTGCCGGAGCTGCTCGACGAAAGAGAAGGCAGGGTGCGGGAACTGCTCGAACAGAGGAATAAACTGCCGGCCCGGCGGCAGCAGCGCGAGGCGGCCCTGCGCGCCGAGGAGGAAGGCGTCCGGCAGGCGCTGCGGGAACTTGAACAATGAACGAAACGCGCGACGCGCTGCGGCGCATCCTGCGGCGCGAGGCAAACGCGCTCTACCCCTGCCCGCGTTCCCCGGCCCTTCAGCGGGCGGGGGCGCGGCTGGACGCGCTGGCGGACGCCGCCCCCGCGCTTCTCTGCATGCTGGCCGAACCCTGGCGGGAGGCCGTCGCCGGGCAGGAAACAGCGGCGGAAATTCTCCGCTGCTGCGCGCTCGTCCATCTCTATGCGCGCGTCCTCGACGATGCCGTGGACGAAAATCTGCCCTGCCACCGGCTGGCGCTGCTCCGGGCGCAGCCGCTCTACTGGCGGGCCGTTTCCCGTCTGGGGCGGCTGTCCTCCCTGCCGCCGGAAGAGGGAGAAAGACTCCTTCGGGAAACCGTCGAGGCGGTGCTGACGGACGACAACGCGCCCGCGCCGGAATGCTGGGGCAGGAAGAACCATCACCTTCTGCTTGTTCCCCTGCTGCTTTCAAACGACGCCGCGGCATTTGCGGCGGCAAAGGAACCTCTGTCCGACGCCCTCTGCCTTCTTCAGGCCGCGGACGAGCTGGATCAGGCCGCGACTGGCGACACGGATGTTTTCGCGCGCCTCGCGCTGGAGACGCAGCGCAGAGACGCGATCCCCCGCCTCGCGGAACTGGGCTGGCAAAGCCTCGCCTGGCATCTCTGCGCCGTCGTCCGGGATATGCTGCGCCGACTCTGACCTTTACGGAACATGCCATGAACACCTTTTTTGAAACTGTCCGCGAAACTGTCGAAAATCTGGGAAAGGAATTTTCCCGCGCTCCCGAACTGGGCGACGCCGGCATGGCCATCCGCGTCATCGGGGAATACTCCGCCGGCAAGACCCGTCTGGTCAGGGAGCTTATCAGGGACCTTGCGCCCGCGGCCCTGCTGCCCGTCAGCTCGCAGGAAGTGCAGACGCGCCTGCCTCTGGAAATCACCTACGGCGAAACGCCCGCCCTGCAACTTGTGCGCCGGGCCTGGGATACGGAGGCGGCGCAGGTCCTGCGGGAACTGCCGGCCTTTCCCGAACGCAAGGACCTTGCCGACGAAGACCCGCGGGAAACGCGCCTGCGCCTTGCCGTCCCCGAACCGCGGCTGACCCTGGCCAAAGGCGACGGCCTCTATGAGGACGATACGCAGCCCAAGCGGCTTTTTCTTATCGACATGCCGGGCTGGAATTCCGAAGACGACGCTTCGGGCGCAAGCGGTCTGGAACTGAGCGAGGACTGGGAAAATCTTGCGCTGGTCTACGTCTCTCACGTCACGCGCCTTGACTCCGCCCTCAATCAGCGCCAGCTGGAACTTTTCCTGCGGGCCCTGAACGACGGGACGCTGCTCCGCGCCCGCGACAGACTCCCGCTTTTCTTCCTCATTACGGCCTGCCCCGCGGAAGAGCGCGCCGCGGTGGAAAAAACACTGGCGGAGCGCATTCGCGCCCAACTGGGCGACGACGACAAGTTCCTTGTCAAAATTGCGGCCGTGGACTTCAACGCCATGTCGGCGGAAGAGCTGACGCGCTTCCGCAACGCCTTCTGGGATCATGTGCTTCTGGAAAGCCCCTCGCCGGCGCTCGAACAGAACTCCGTCGACAGAAGGGTTGAGAACTGGCCCGAAGCCTGCGCCCTGCGTCCCTACTTCGCCCGCTGCACGGGCTTCATCGCCCGCCTCGACGCCCTGTTCTCCAGAGCCTGCGCCACGAACTCCTATACGGGGGGACGCCACATGCGCTTTTTCGCCGGGCTGGATGCTCCGCGCATGGTTAGCCGGGCCAGGGCTCTCTGGTACAAACAACTTGATGAGCCCCAGGGGCTGGAAGCGATTACCAGTCTTGCCCTGCCGGAGCTGCCAGCCGATCATCCGCTCGCCCCGTGGCTGGAGGTCTACTGGTATCCGCGCCTTCGCGGCTTCCACGAGCGCATGCTTGCCTTTTTCACGCGCGTCGACCAGACGCTGGGCCTGCTGACGCCGGACATTGACGATCTGGAAGCCTGGCTTGCCGAACGCCTCGACGACAGTCGGCGCGTCGCCGGGGAAGCCATGCCTCGCTCTTTTCGCCGCATGTGCGACAGTATCGCCGGCCTGCCCGAAGACATGCCGGAAATGCGGCGCATGGCGACCATTCTAACGCTCTCGCTGCTTGAGGCCCGCTACGACGACGCCTGGCGGAGATGGCAGTGGTATCTGAACAGAATCGCCGACGAGACCCCGGAAGAAACGAACGACAAGTGAGGACGCTACCATGCAGGATGCGGAACTGTTCTTTCAGGCTGCGGATCACCGCCATCTTTTTCTGTATATTGACGGCCTTGCCGAAACCGCGGCACGCCGTCAGGCCGATGCTGACGACTACGCAGCCCTGCAAAAAAAAGTAAAACGTCTGGAGCAGGAACTGCAACAGGAAGCTGACGACTACGCAGCCCTGCAAAAAAAAGTAAAACGTCTGGAGCAGGAACTGCAACAGGAAAAGGACGCCAACGCCCTCCTCCAGACGCAGCTGGCGCAACAGAACAGCGAAGCAGCCGTCCACAGCAGCCGGAAGACGACTACGGAAGACAAACAGGCCGGAACTGCTCCCGCGCAGGACAACGCGGAAGACTGGTACTGGCTCGGCGTGATGTACGACTATGGCGAAGGTGTGCCACAGGACGACGGCAAGGCCTGTCAGTGGTATGCAAAAGCCGCCAGACAGGGCCATGAAGCAGGCCTGAAAACTCTGAAACAGCTCGCGGAACAGGGACATGCCGACGCGCAGTTCAGGCTCGGCGAGATGTACGACTATGGCGAAGGTGTGCCACAGGACGACGGCAAGGCCTGTCAGTGGTATGCAAAAGCCGCTGCGCAGGGCCATGAAGCAGGCCTGAAAACTCTGAAACAGCTCGCGGAACAGGAACATGCCGACGCGCAGTTCTGCCTCGGCGAGATGTACGACTACGGCAAGGGCGTGCCGCGGGACATCGCCAGGGCCTGGCAGTGCTATGCAAAAGCCGCTGCCACATTCAAAAACGCCGCCAGTCAAGGACATGCCCATGCACAGTTCAGGCTCGGCGACATATACAAAGAGGGCAAGGGCGTACCGCGGGACGACGATATGGCCCGACGCTGGTTTGAAAAAGCCGCGGAACAGGGACATGCCGACGCGCAGTTCAGGCTCGGCGAGATGTACGACTATGGCGAAGGTGTACCACAGGACGACGGCAAGGCCTGTCAGTGGTATGCAAAAGCCGCCGCGCAGGAACATGCCGACGCGCAATACCGCCTCGGCTGTATGTATCGCAAGGGGGAAGGCGTACCACAGGACTACGATCTGGCCCGGCGCTGGTTCGAAAAAGCCATCGCACAGGGGCATGCCGACGCACTCAATGATTTCGGCGAAATGTACTACTACGGCTAAAGCGTTTGTCTTTAGAGTGTTTCAACTTTGAAAAAGGCCGCGCTTTTCCACGAAACGACAGGCTGTATGGTTTGAAACGCACAGCATTCCAAACTGAAAATGCTCTGTCCGGCAATCCTGTCCGCTGTCACCGGCGGGCGGGATTGCTGAACCGCCCCCGAAGCGAACGCCGGAGCCGGACTCCGGCGGCATGCCCCGCCACCAAAGACACCGCATAAGAGGACGCCGCCATGCAGGATGCGGAACTGTTCTTTCAGGCTGCGGATCACCGCCATCTTTTTCTGTATATTGACGGCCTTGCCGAAGCCGCGGCACGCCGTCAGGCCGATGAGGACGACTACGCGGCCCTGCAAAAAAAAGTAAAACGTCTGGAGCAGGAACTGCAACAGGAAAAGGACGCCAACGCCCTCCTCCAGACGCAGCTGGCGCAACAGAACAGCGACGGCCTTGCCGAAGCCGCGGCACGCCGTCTGGCCGATGAGGACGACTACGCGGCCCTGCAAAAAAAAGTAAAACGTCTGGAGCAGGAACTGCAACAGGCCCTCCCCCTCTCCCGGTTATGGCGCATTCCGATTCTGCGAAAGCGCCTTATCAATGACGCGCTGGCCCGCGGCATCTTCTTTCCCCCTGCGCCGGAAACCGTGCCCGACGCGCTGCAACGGCTGCTTGCAAACGAAAATATCTTTGCCGGTATTGACGCCGCCGCCCTGAGCCGCGAGCAGGGACTGCGGATTCCAGTTCTCCGCGAATCGCTGTGTTTGCTCTACATTGCTCTGGAAAAATTTCCGGATCTGACGTGGGAAACCGTCCTGAACATACTCTCCGCGACAGAAGTCTTCGAAGACATAGCACTGTCGCGGCTTGCTCCTTCAAATTTCCGTCTTGAAAAAACGCCGTTATATTTAGTAACATATAATGGCATATGGATACATCAGCATGAAGACTGGAAAAAACTTGCGACCAGCCCGCAAGAGCTGGGAAAGATTCTGTCCCAAAAAACACTTATAGGGGTCACAAGCGAAGAGGTGTGCATAGCCCTGAATGCGCGTCTGTCATCCTCAGAACTCCCCCGCCCCTGATCTGTGCCTGCGTGACGCATGGCGACGCGGCCGGCGCGGCGCTTACTTCCCGCAGACACGCCGGGCGGCCTGCTGAATGGCCTTGTTCTGACTGACGGCCTGCGCCTTGGTATAGAGCGTTTCACCTTTGAAAAAGGTGAAAACGCGAGGCGGCGGCACAGCGCCGCCCAGCCCGAAGCGAGCCGGAAAAACCGCGTTTTCTCCGCGAAACGACAGGCCGCGGGGTTTGCAATGCGCAGTGTTTCAAACTGAAAATGCTCCAGATGACGACGGGGGCAAGGACTGTACGTCGTGACAGGCGACGTGGGCGCATGGTAGAAACGGCCCCGGGGCAGTTCCTCCGCAAGGAGGTGATTGCCTATGGTGCAGTTCCTGCTGGACGTTGCAGGCCAGATTCTGGCCTCCGTTCTGACGGCTCTTGTCCTTCGTCGCATCTTTCGCGACTAAGCAAACAAGTAGCCCCTGAGGAACTCGCCATTCCTCAGGGGCAAAAACCTTGACCGTTTCGCTACGGTGAATCTGTCGGGGGACTGTCCCGCCGGGCGGGGAGTGTTGCTGCACTCCCTGCCCTTTTTTGTATCCACTGCCGGGAGCGTTGGCAAGAGTCCTCACGGGTCTTTTCATGCGAGAAGCGCAGCGCCGAGCGTGAGGGGAGTCCAGAGGGGTCTCCGGCAGAGGGGAGCTGCGTAGCACAGCTCCCATCCTGCCTCGAAAAACCCTGACGCTGACGACGGCGGAAAAGACAATGGCGGACAGGTTCCCTCTCTGCCCGATACAGAAAACGGAAACCCGGCGGAAACAGGGGAAACCCCGGCTTTTTTAGAGCGTTTCACCTTTGAAAAAGGTGAAACGCGAGGCGGCGGCACAGC
>CAJMRA010000029.1 GCA_905215675.1 uncultured bacterium
AAGTGAGCGGAAAAACCGCGTTTTTCCGCGAAACGACAGGCCGTATGGTTTGAAACGCGCAGCGTTTCAAACTGAAATTGCTCTATATGGGGGAAACAGGTCCGTCGCCCCTACGGAAACGGTGCGTGAACCCGGCCAAAGGCATACGTTTTTTTTGAGAAAAAATCCAGAACAGCTTTTTTTGAAAAAAATGCTTGCCAAGTCGGGGGAAGTTGCGTAAAAGCATTTTCACACGAACGGCGGAAGTAGCTCAGTTGGTAGAGCACCTGGTTGTGGCCCAGGTGGCCGTGGGTTCAAGTCCCATCTTTCGCCCCAGAAATTTCAAGCCCGTATCGAGAGATACGGGCTTTTCTGTTACCCTTGAGGAAAAAGCCATGACCGAAAGCCCGTCCTTGCTGGAATATGCCTACACGCACGTACAGACCGAAGCCACGACCGGCTATTTCTCCTGCGAGCCTCAGGGGCTGGACGAGACGCAGGCCCTGCTGCTTCTGGAAAGCCGCCCGTGGGATGATTTTCTGCATCTTCATTGCCTGCGCCTGCTGTACGAAAAAAACGTGGCCGAGTTGCGGGAACTGGCCGCCGCGGCCTGGGACGGCAGTCGTTTTCTTCGCCCGGCGCTGGCGGCGCTGCTGCTGGAGTGCGGCGTTCTTCATACGGAAAAGGCGGCGGCCTGCGCGGACTTCCCCGCCGATGCGGCGCGGCGGCTGGCCGGGGCGACGCCCGCCCTTTACCTGAGGGCGGCAGCCTGCGAAAATGCGGCCGCGCTGCAGGCCTGGAGCGAGGTCTGGGCGGGTAATATTCTGGAACATCACGCCCTGCCGCATCCCGATGATACGGAAGCTCTGCCGCCCCCCCTGTTTGCGGCGGATGTCGTGGCGGCGGAGCAGAAGCGCATGGCCGAAGCCGCTCCGACGCTGGCGCGCCTCTGTGCGGACCGGCGCGCGGGCCGCCTGCCGGACGGTCTGACGCCCGCTCCGGCCTGGGAACGTCCCCCGGCGCAGGAAACCTTTCTGCGGGCCATGGACGCGCTCATGGAGGCCGATATTCTCGCGGGGCCGGAAATGCGGCATGAGGCGTCGCTTTCGCCCATTGCCCTGCTGCGCAACTGGCGGGTGGACATGCGCTGCGAGGCAGGGCGGAATCGCTGGCATGCGCAGGGGCAGGCGACGGCCTACGGACGCGGCCTGTCCCTTGCCGGAGCGCGCGCGTCCTACGCCATGGAAATTGTGGAACGCGCCAGCGCCTATGTCAGCGTGGGCAAGGGGGAATGCGCCGCGGAGGAGGTGCTGCAACGCGCCGAACCGCTTCCCCTGCTGCGCGCCGCCTGTGCGGCGCTGAAGGCCGAAGGCCGCTCCGTACTCGCTCCCGACGCCCTGCCGCTGGAGGCGCCCGCTCCCGACGCGCCCCTGTACTGGCTTGCCGGGCAGGACCCCGAGGGCAGCGAGGTGCTTGTGCTGGCGCAGGCCGTCTTTCTTTTTTTCAATGCCGATGAACCGGCCATTTTCCTGGCGGGCGGTTCCACCGGACTGGCCTCGGGCAATATCATGGAAGAAGCCCGCGTCGCGGCCCTGACGGAAATCATCGAACGGGACGCGGAGGCCACGACGCCTTTTTGCAAGGAGCGGTGTTTCCGGGCAGCCTCGCGTGATCCGCGTCTTCAGGCCCTGCTGGACGATTATGCCGCGCGCGGCATGCAGGTTCAGTTTCAGGACATTACGACGGAACTCGGCGTGCCTGCCTACCAGTGTTTCGTCATGGGACCGCGCGGACAGGTGGCGCGCGCCACCGGGGCGAACCTGTGCGGCGCGCGCGCGGCGCTGGCGGCGCTGACGGAAACGCCGTGGCCCTATCCCTACGGGGGACCCACAGGACCGGCGCTGCGCAATCTGCCGGTGCGGCTGCTGGAGGATTTGCCCGACTACAGCCTGCCGTCTCCGCAGGACAACCTGCGCCTGCTCGAAGACGTTCTGCGCGCGCACGGCAGAACGCCGGTCTATGTGAATCTGACGCGCGGGGACTTTGCCATTCCCGTTGTGCGCGCCCTGATCCCCGGGCTGGAACTCAATGCCGACTGGGATCGCTTCTCCCGTCCCTCGCTGCGCCTCATGGCCCGGCGATAGAGCGTTCTTCTGGGGGGAAGGAAACCCCCTTGGCTAGCGCACAAGGGCCAAGCCTTTCCGCAGGAAAGGCGTTTCCGTAATTCTTCCCCCCAGGCCCCCCATCCTTCCCCCAACGCGCTTTTTCAGAGGGGGCACAGGTCAGGCGGCATGTCCTTTTCAAAGGTTATGTGTCGCCTACATTTTCTATTTATGTGAAATAAATAGAAATATTAGGGCGTTTCACCTTTGAAAAAGGTGAAACGCGAGGCGGAGAAAAAGAGAAAAGGCCGGACAGAAGGTGTCCGGCCTTTTGCGTTGCGTCCGCAGGGAGGCGTGGAGAGATGCGGACGACTGGAGCGTTTTATCTCTGGAAAGATAAAAGGCGAGGCGGCGGCACAGCGCCGCCCGGCCCGAACTGAGCGGAAAAAATGCGTTCTTTCCGCCGGTGTTTCAAACTGGAAACGCTCTAGGATGCCCGCAGGGTTTCCATGAGTTTCTTGAGCTGGGCGACCTGCTGTCCCAGTTCATTGATGGCGGCGTTGGCGTCGGCCATGCGCTGCGATGTCTGATGGGACATGTCCGAAACCTGCGTTATGATTTTGGCGACTTCATTATTGGCCGTGGAGGCCTCTTCGCTGGCGGCGGCGATGCTGTGCGTCTGTTCGGCCGAGTTTTCGGCGTCGAGCACGATGGCGTCGAGAGATGCGCCGGATTGTCCGGCCAGACTGGCCGCGGCTTCTATTTCCGTAATGGCCTTGCCCATGCTTTCGCTGCTGTTGCGGACGCTGTTCTGTATGCTGGCAATGGCCTTGCCCACGTCGTCGGTGGACGCCATGGTCTTTTCGGCCAGCTTGCGCACCTCGTCGGCCACGACGGCAAAGCCGCGTCCGGCTTCCCCTGCGCGCGCGGCTTCGATGGCGGCGTTGAGGGCCAGCAGGTTTGTCTGATCCGCAATATCCGAGATGACGTCCATGATGCGGCTGATGGCGTCGGTCTGTTCGTTCAGGTGCGTCATGTCGGTCTGGAGCTGCTTTGCGGTGGAGGAGAGAAGCGCGATATGCTCCACGGCCTCCCGCACGATGGCGGCGCCTTCCTTGGCCTTTTGGGACGTGCCCATGACGATGTCCGCCGTGGCGGCCACGTTATGAGCGACTTCCTGTGCCGAGGCGTTGCTTTCCGTCATGGCCGCGGCGGCCTCGTCAAGGCGGGCGGCCGTCTGCCGCGCCGCCTGATCGGCCTGATCCACCTGGCTTGTGAGCTGACTGGTGGCCGTTGCCATGACGTCGGTCGATTGCGCGAGGGTCTCGGCCACTTCCAGCATGTGACGGCGCTTGCTTTCCGCTTCGTTCAGGGCCGCGTTGGCTTTCTGCGTGGCCTCGGTGGCGGTTGCCGACTGGCGCTGCGCTTCGGCGGCGCCGGCTTCGGCTTCGCGCACGAGGCCGGAGAGCTTGCCGATCATGCCGCGGAGCGCCGTATGCAGGCGCAGCAGTTCCCCGTAGAAGAATTTTTGATCGATGCGGAAATCCAGCTTGCCGTCGGCTATGGCTCCCGCCGCCTCGACAATCATGTCGAGAGGACGGCAGATGGAGCGGGAAATCAGCAGACCGACGCCGAGCATGGCGACGGCGATGACGGCGGTCAGGGCGCAGAGGATGGCGGCCGCCCGGGTGGCGGGGGCAAAGACTTCCTCACAGGACTGGATATAGAAAATGCGCCAGCCCTGGGGGGTGGTCAGGGCCGTCGCCAGCACCGGAACCCCGCGGAGTTCGGTCTGCACGTTGCCGTCGGGGATGTCGTGCAGGGCTTCCCAGTCGGCATCCTTGATGTCTTCGCCCAGAATTTTTTGTTCGATGTCGGGATAGCGGGGGGCGCTGAGAACGCGGTGCGAGGCGTCAAACAGGACAAAACCGCCTGTGTTGCCCGAATTCATCCGGGCGACGAGGGAAGTCAGCCTGTCCAGCGGCAGGTCCAGACCGACGACGCCGATCATCTGATTGTCGGGACCGTGCAGCCGGCGTGTGGCGGAGACGACAATCTGATTGCCGGTAAGGGACACGTAGGAATCGCTCAGCCCGGCGACATCCGGGGAGGCGGCGCGGTCGGCGTACCAGTTCCTCCGGCGCATGTCCATGCCCGCGGGCAGGGTATCGTCCGGCAGGCTGCCCATATAGGCCCCGTTGTCGAAGGCCACGTAAATTTCCGACACGGCGGGACGGGAGGAAAGCTGCATCAGCAGGGGCTTGAGGGCCTGCTGCGCCTGTGGCGGGAGATCCGCATGCCGCAGACGAAATTCCGTTGCCACGGGCAGCCGGGGAAAGACGTTGCGGCCGTTCAGGAATTCCGGGTCGTTGGAGAGGCTTTCAAGGCAATTGGCCGCGTCGTCCAGCAGTGAGGAAATATGCTGCGAGAAGATGCGCAGGGCCTGGATGGAAGCCTGCTGGAAGGTGGCTTCCGCAGTCGTGCGCATGCTGTGGACGGAAAGGGCCGTGGCCCCTCCGCCCATGACGAGAATGGCAAGGATGATGCCCGCGATGATGCGCGCCTTTACGGTGAGTCGGCATGAGAACACGATATGACGTCTCCCGGATTTGAGTTGTCTGCCTGTCGTGCAGAAAATGAATATAGTTATTAATCCCGGTTCATACTGATGGCAATATTTTTGACAGAACGGTGATAATGATTTATAATATATTATTTTTTTGAAAAATTGGCGAGGCGCGCTCCCGCGAAATGCCGCTGTTTCCGGCCCGTCGCCACGGCGGGGGAAAAGCCTGCCCGCCTGTTGTGAAAATCGGCACTTTTTCTTTTGCTCCCGCCAATTTGCGCTGTGCTCTCCTTTTTTGTAGAGTGGAGCAGAAGAGTCCCGGCATAACGCCGGGACAGCAACCTCCAACGAAGGAGTGTCCGTATGAAGTTGGGCAAAAAGCTTGCCGGCGTTGCGCTGGCGGCGCTGGCTTTCGGTCTGGTGGGCGGTCAGGCGCTGGCCGCCGATCCTGTCAAAATCGGCGTGTATCTGCCGCTGACCGGACAGAATGCCTTCGGCGGTCAGCTTGAGCTGGAAGGCGTGCAGCTCGCCAACAAGGAAATGCCGACCGTGCTTGACGGGCGTCCCGTCGAGCTGGTTGTGGTTGACAACAAGTCCGACAAGGTGGAAGCCGCCAATGCGGTGAAGCGGCTGATCGAGCGCGACAAGGTCGTTGCCCTGATCGGTTCCTACGGTTCCTCGCTGGCCATGGCCGGCGCGGAAATCACCGAAAAGGCCAAGGTCCCCGGCGTGGGCACCTCCTGCACCAATCCCCTGGTGACCATGGGCAAGAAGTATTACTTCCGCGCCTGCTTCATCGACCCGTATCAGGGCGCCGCCGCGGCCACGTACGCCGTGGAAAAGCTCGGCTTCAAGAAGGCCGCCGTCCTCATGGAAATGACCAACGACTATGCCGTGGGTCTTGCCAACTTCTTCAGCCGCGCCTTCAAGAAGCAGGGCGGCGAAATCGTCGCCACCCTCAAGTACAGCGCCGGCGATCAGGACTTCACCGCCCAGCTCACCGAGCTGATTTCCAAGAAGCCGGATATCGTCTTCATGCCCGCCTATTTCGCCGAAGGCGCCATCATCATGAAGCAGGCGCGCGAGCTGGGGGCGACCTTCCGTCTCATGGGCGCCGACGCCATGGACAATCCCGATACGGTCAAGCTGGCGGGCAAGGCGGCCGAGGGCTTCCTGCATACCACCTTCCCCTATGATCCCAAGATGCAGAACATGAGCCCCGAAGCCGTCAAGTTCACCGAAGCCTGGCGCGCGGCCTATCCCGAAAAGGAAACCAACGTCAACGGCGCTCTGGGCTACAACAGCTATTTCCTGATCTGGACGGCCATCAACAACGCCAAGTCCGCCGATCCGGTCAAGATCGCCCAGGCGCTGGCCTCCATCAAGAACCTGTCCACCCCGCTGGGCGTCCTGACCATCAACAAGACGCACGATGCGGAAATGCCCGTGGGCATTATCGAGTACAAGAACGGCAAGCGCGAATACGTGGGCGAAGTGACGCCCAAGATGTAGCGCGCTCGCGCGGTTTTACGGCGGCGAGGGCGGTTCGGCCTTCGCCGCCTTTGTTCAGGCGGCGCACACGGGCGTGCCGCCGCGTGTTCACCTTCCGCGTCCCCCGCGCGGGCGAGACTACGGGCCAGGCCCGTTTCTGGTGGCTTCATGACGCTCGAAATGTTCTTTCAGCACTGTTTCAACGCCCTGACGCTGGGGTCGCTCTATGCCCTCATCGCCATAGGCTATACTATGGTGTACGGCATCCTGCGCCTGATCAACTTCGCCCACGGCGACATCCTCATGCTGGGTGCGTACTTTGTCTTTTTCGGCACGTTTGCCTACGGCTGGCCCTGGGGCGTGGCCGCCGTCATCGCCATTGCCGGCGCCAGCGTGGTGGGCGTGGCCGTGGAACGCATCGCCTACCGTCCCCTGCGGGAGGCGCCGCGCATCTCGGCCCTGATCAGCGCCATCGCCGTTTCCTTTTTTATTGAAAGCCTTGCCGTCGTACTCTTCACCGGCCAGCCCAAGCCCGTGGTGCAACCGGAATGGCTGCTGTCCGAATGGACGCTGGGCAACGTGCGCATTCTCAAGCTCACGGCCTTTGTGCCGCTCATAACCGCCGCGCTGGTGGCCGTGCTGCTCTACGTGCTTTACAGGACCAAGCCCGGTCTGGCCATGCGCGCCATTTCCAAGGATATCGAGACCACCCGTCTGCTCGGCGTGAAAGTGGACAACATCATCGCCTTTACCTTCTGCATCGGTTCGGCGCTGGCCGCGGCCTCCGGCATCATGTGGGCCCTGCGCTACCCGCAGGTGCATCCCTACATGGGCATCATGCCCGGCCTCAAGGCCTTTATCGCGGCCGTCTTCGGCGGCATCGGCTCCGTGCAGGGGGCCGTCATCGGCGGTCTGGTGCTGGGCTTTGTGGAGATCATGACGGTGGCCTTCCTGCCGGAGCTTTCCGGCTACCGGGATGCCTTCGCCTTCATTCTGCTGGTGCTCATTCTGGTATTCAAGCCCACGGGACTGCTGGGCGAACGCCTGGAGGAGAAAATCTGATGCGATTCAATACCTCCACCATTCTCAGCATTCTTGTCATGCTGCTGGGCGGCCTGCTTATCTGGCATGCCGACGCCTTTCTGGGCGACTATCAGATTTATATCGTCAAGCTGATTTTCATCAATGCCATTCTGGCCCTGTCGCTGAATCTCATCTACGGGTTTACGGGCATGTTTTCGCTGGGACATGCGGGATTCATCGCCATAGGCGCCTATGTGGCCGCCCTGTGCATCCTGCCGCCGGAACAGAAGGAAATGATGTGGATTCTCGAACCCATCATGCCCCCCTTCGATCAGCTGTTCACCCCCTTCTGGGTTGCCGTGCTGGCGGGCGGCGTCGTCGCCGCCGTGGTGGCCCTGTTCATCGCCCTGCCGGTGCTGCGTCTGGGCGACGACTATCTGGGCATTGCCACGCTGGGCTTTGCGGAAATCATCCGCGTGCTGCTGACCAACATGACGTCCATCACCAACGGCGCGCTGGGCATCAAGGGCATCCCCGAACATGCCACGCCCGTTACCTGCTATGTCTGGATGCTGATAACGCTGATCGTGCTGGCGCGGCTGCTGTTCGGCAACTTCGGCAATGTGATGCGCTGCATCCGCGACAATGAAATCGCCGCCGACGTCATGGGCATCAACGTCTTCCGCTACAAGGTTCTCTCCTTCTGTCTGGGGGCCTTCTTTGCCGGCGTGGGCGGCGCGCTGCTGGGCAGCCACCTGTCCACCATCGACCCCAAGATGTTCAATTTCCTGCTGACGTTCAACGTGCTGATGTTTGTCGTGGCGGGCGGGCTCGGTTCGCTGACGGGCAGCCTGCTCGGCGCGGGCATCATCACCGTGCTGCTGGAATGGCTGCGCATTCTGGAAGAACCCATGAGCATCGGCAGTCTGGAAATTCCCGGTATCCCCGGCATGCGCATGGTGGTCTTTTCCCTGGCGCTGCTGGGCATCATCCTTTTCCGGCGCGAGGGCATCATGGGCACGCGTGAACTGACCTGGGGCAAGCTCGCCGCGTGCTTCCGCAGGCATCCCGAAGGAGGCAAGGCATGAGCGACAGCGTCATGGAGCCCAAGGACATCCTGCTTTCCGCCTCGGACGTCACCATGCGCTTCGGCGGCGTGACGGCCGTCAGCGGCCTGTCGCTGGCCGTGCCGCGCGGTGCGGTGACGGGCATCATCGGGCCCAACGGCGCGGGCAAGACGACGGCCTTCAATGTGTTGAGCGGCTTCTATACGCCGCAGGAAGGGAGCATCCTTTTCGACGGTCGCGATATCAGGGGGCGCAAGCCGCACGATATCTGCCGTTTCGGCATGGCGCGAACCTTCCAGAATATCCGGCTGTCGAGTCAGATGTCCGTACTGGAAAACATCATGGTCGGCTGTCATGTGCGGCGGCGGCAGCCGTGGTGGACGGCCCCGCTGGGGTTGCCGTCGTACTACAGGGAAGAACGCGCCATTGCCGAAAAGGCCCGTGCGCTGGCGGCGCGTCTGGGGCTGGACGACGTGTGCGACGAGCAGGCCGGGGGCCTGCCCTACGGCGCGCAGCGCCGTCTGGAGATAGCGCGCGCCCTGGCCACGGAGCCGCGTCTTCTGCTGCTCGACGAACCGGCGGCAGGCATGAATCCGCAGGAAAGCCTGGAACTCATGCATCTGATCGAGCTTATCCGCAAGGAGTTTTCCCTGACCATCCTGCTGATCGAACACGACATGAAGGTCGTCATGGGCGTCTGCGAATACATCTGGGTCATGGAATACGGCGCGCTCATCGCCGAAGGCACGCCCGATGAAATCCGCAGTAATCCCGCCGTTATTCGCGCCTACCTCGGGGAGGATATGGCCAATGCTTGAGATCCGTGATCTGTATGTGCGTTACGGCGGCGTGCAGGCCGTGCAGGGCGTCAGCCTGTCCATCCCGCGAGGCAGTATCGTGACGCTGGTGGGGGCCAACGGCGCCGGTAAAAGCAGCATCATCCGATCCATCGCGGGCCTGAACAAGAATATCAGCGGCGAGATTCTGCTGACGCGCCGCGAAGGCGAACAGCCGCGGTCGCTGGTGGGGCTCAAGCCCGAGGACATGGTGCGCAACGGCATTTCCCTGTCGCCGGAGGGGCGGCGCATTCTGC
Source organism: uncultured bacterium (assembly GCA_905215675.1). Classification (GTDB taxonomy): domain Bacteria; phylum Desulfobacterota; class Desulfovibrionia; order Desulfovibrionales; family Desulfovibrionaceae; genus Desulfovibrio. The sequence goes on from CAJMRA010000029.1 coordinate 9,322, forward strand.
CGCACCTGACCGTGGTTGAAAATCTGCGTCTGGGCGCCTACATCCGCACGGACGAGGACGGTATCGCCGCGGATCTGGAAAAGGTCTATACCCTTTTCCCCCGTCTGCGGGAACGTTCCTGGCAGAAGGGCGGCACGCTGTCCGGCGGCGAACAGCAGATGCTGGCCGTGGGGCGCGCCCTGATGGCCGGTCCCGATCTTGTCATGCTGGACGAACCCTCGCTGGGGCTTGCGCCCCTGCTGGTGCGGGAAATCTTTCGCGTCATCCAGCGCATCAATACCGAAGAAGGCAAGACGGTGCTGCTTGTGGAGCAGAATGCCAATGCGGCGCTGTCCGTGGCGCATTATGCCTATATTCTGGAAGTGGGCCGCGTGGTGCTGGAAGGCCCCGGCAAGGACCTGCTGGAAAATCCCAAGGTCAAGGAAGCCTATCTGGGCGGATAGAGCCTTTTCACCTTTGAAAAAGGTGAAAAGGCGAGGCGGCAGCACAATGATTTGAAACGCGCAGCGTTTCAAACTGAACATGCCCGGGCCGCGCCGGGCGGAAGCAACAGGCCGGACTCTTTCCGGCCTGTTGCCGTTCCGGCGTTCGGCAGGGCGGCGGGACTGTGCGCCCGCGCATTGATCTTGGAGGTCTCTTTTCCTAGAGTGGAGGCGGAAAACGGGAGCGGAGCGGACAGCGCCCGGGCACGTTTTCCGATTCTTCAATGCCCGCGCCGCCGCAACCGGCGGGGCATGCAAGGAGTGTTTATGTCGAAATTGTCCATACTGGCGGCGGGCGTCGTCCTGCTGGCCGGTCTGTTCCTGCCCTGCGGTGGGGGACCCGCCGCGGCGGAAGCGCCGCGCATGATCCCGTCCGTGGAAAGGGGAGACGAGCTTCTGACGCGTCTTCCCAACGGGCTTTCCGTGTACGTCATCAGGGACAAGCGGTTTCCGCTGGTCTGCACGCGCCTGTACGTGCGCACGGGGTCGGCCAACGAAGACCCCCGGCAGGCGGGTATCAGCCATATTCTGGAACACATGGTGTTCAAGGGGACGGAGCAGCGCCCCAAGGGACAGGTGGCAAAGGACGTGGAGGCGCGCGGCGGCTATCTCAACGCGGCCACCAGCTTTGATCAGACCTATTATCTGACGGACATGCCCGCGGCCCAGTGGCGCATGGGCATGGACGTGGTCAAGGACATGGCCTTTCATGCCCTTCTTGATCCGCAGGAACTGGAGTCGGAAAAGAAGGTCATCATTTCGGAACTGGAAGGGGACGAGGACACGCCCCGCAACCGTCTTTTCGAGACCCTGCAAACGGCGACGTTGAAGAATACGCCCTACGGCCGCCCCATTATCGGCTTCAAGGACACGATCAACGCCGTGACCGTGGAGGATTTGCGGGCCTATATCGACCGCTGGTATCAGCCGCAGAACATGCTGCTGCTGGTGGCGGGGGACATTGATCCCCGCGAAGTGCTGGCCTACGCCCAGAGTCTTTTCGGGGACCTGCACAACCGCAGCGATCTGGACAGCCCCGCGCCCGTGGACCTGACGACGGCTCCCGGCGGCCCGAGGGTGGAAGTGGTGCGCGGTCCGTGGAACAAGGTGTACGTGGGCCTCGGCTTCCCCGCACCCGCCCTTTCCGACGCGCGTTCCGTACAGCTGGACGTGCTGGGCTACCTGCTGGGCGGCGACGGCACGTCGTTGTTGCAGAAGAAGTACCGCTACGAAAAGCAGTGGGTGGAAAGCATTTCCGCCGGAAACATGAGTCTTGCGCGGGCCGGGCTTTTCCTCGTGTCGGCCCAGCTTGACGCGGAAAAGCTGGGCATGTTCGTGGAAGAGCTGGCGCGCGACCTTGCGCGTCTGGATGTGCGCAAGTTCGGGGACGACGCCCTGACCCGCGCCCGTTTCAATCTGGCCGACTCCATGGATCGGGCCGGAGAAACCCTGAACGGTCTGGCCTCCTGGCGCGGCACGGTGCAGTTCGAGCTGGGGGGACGCGAGGCGGAACGCAATCTGCGTCTGACGCTCAACAACGTGGATGCGGCGCAGCTGGCGGAGGCCCGCGATCTGTGGCTGCGTCCCGAACGGCTGCGTATCCGCATTCTGGCTCCTGAAAATGCGGCGCTGCCCGACATCGCCGCGATAGTGGACAAGGTCTGGCCGACGCCGCCCGCAGCGGACGCCGCGACGCAGGCCGCGGCCCGTGCCGGCGTGGAATATCTGGACCTCGGCGATGGTCGTACGCTGATTCTGCAACCCGATCCGTCCGTGCCGTATGTCTCCATGTCCTTCATGATGACCGGCGGCAACGCGCTGCTGTCGCCCGATCGGCAGGGGCTTGCCAATCTGACCGCCGCCGTCCTGCAGGACGGCAGCGGCAACAGGAACGCGCAGGCCATGGAACGTTTCTTTGCCGAGCGCGCGGCGTCGCTGTCGGCGTCCGCGGGGTTGCAGGCCTTCAATATTTCCCTGACCGGACCTTCCCGTTTCAATGCCGATTACTGCGCCGTTTTGCGGGAGCTGCTGGAAAAGCCCCGCTTCGAGGAAAAGGAAGTGCGGCGCGAAGCCCGGCTGATGATGTCGGCGCTGCGCCAGCGTCAGGACAATCCGGTCGGATATCTGTTCAGCAAGCTGAACGGCTTTCTCTATCCCGGACACGTCTATGGATATGATCCGCTGGGTACGGCGGACAAGCTGGCCGGATATTCCCGCGCCGATGTGCGGGCCTTCTGGGCGGAGCAGAGCGCGCAGCCCTGGGTCCTGTCCGTGGCCGGAACCTTCGATCGCGACGCCATGCTGGCCTTTGCGCGGACCCTGCCCAGACCGACCGCTCCCGGCGTGCGGGTGGACGCTCCCCGCTGGGGCAAGGACAAGGAGCTGGATTTGCGCCTTCCCGGACGCAATCAGGCTTATCTGGTGCTGAATTACAAGGCCGTGCCGCGGGATCATGAGGATGCGCCCGCGCTGATGCTGTTGCAGTCGGTCCTGTCCGGCCAGAGCGGCCTGCTGTTCAACGACCTGCGCGACGAGCAGGGCCTCGGCTATACGGTGACGGCCCTGTATCGCAGCATGCCGGAAGCCGGTTCCATGCTCTTCTATATCGGCACGACGCCGGAGAAGGTGGAGCAGGCGCGTCAGGGCTTTGCCCGCGTCATCGCCTCGCTGCGGGACAAGGAAGTTCCGGAGGAACAGCTTCAGGCGGCGCTCAACCGCATGCAGGGCAGCTATTACCGCGAGCGCCAGAGTCTGGGCTCTCGCGCCGCCGACGCGGCCACGGACGCCGTGCTCGGCAATCCCCGGGATTTCCAGAAGGTCCTGCTGGACAAGGCGGCAAAGCTGACGCCCGCCGACGTGCGGGATGTCGCCCGTCGCTACCTTGTGCCCGAAGGGGAATATGACGCGCTGCTGCAACCGTAGAGCGTTTCACCCTTGAAAAAGGTGAAAACGCGAGGCGGCGGCACAGCGCCGCCCGGCCCGAACTGAGCGGAAAAACCGCGTTTTTTCC
>CAJMRA010000030.1 GCA_905215675.1 uncultured bacterium
TTTCAGAGGGGACACAGGCCATGCGGCAAGTACTTTTCAAAGGTTATGTGTCGCCTATATTTTCTATTTATTTGAAATAAATAGAAAAATAGTGTTAACACGCCCTAGAGCGTTTTACAGGAAGGTCCGCATGCCGCAACTTCGCATTACCCGGGAAACCACGCGCCTCTGGCGGCTTCCGCTGGACAGGCGGGAACTTGCGCGGACGCTCGACATTTTCTGCCGCGTTATCGCCGCGCAGGGCCGCCCCCTGCCGGAATCCCTGACGCTGCGACTGGCCGACGACGGCCTGTCGGCCGATGCCGACGCCCGCGTCATGGGCTGTCCCGGCCCCACCAATATCCTGACGTTTCCGGGCGACGCCGGCCTGCCGGGAGAACTCCTGCTGTCGCTGGACACATGGGAACGCGAATGCCGCCTCTACCATCAGCCGCCCCTGCGTCACCTGCTGCGGCTGCTGGCCCACGGCATGGCCCATATGGCCGGTCTGGATCACGGGTCCGAAATGGAAGCGCTGGAGCGGGCCTGTCTGCGGGCCCTGCCGCTTTCGCGGGAGTCCGCGCCGCGCGCCGCCGGATGAGAGGGCGTTCTTCCTTCAAAAAAGGAACGCACATGCATCTTGCACGACACCTCCTGTCGGCAGCCGCAGCCATGGCCTTGCTTGTGCCGCAGGCGGGCCGGGCAGCCGATTCCTTTTCCTCCGACGCCTCGGGATTCGTCATGCTGACGGAGGTCATCCCCGATGCCGTTCAGGAAATCAGATATTATTCAATATACAACTTTGTCGGCGAACGCATCGACGGCTATGAAGCGCCCTGTGCCCTCCTGACGAAAGAGGCCGCCGCAGCCCTGAAAGCCGCCGGCGACGAATTTCTGGCGCGCGGCTATCGCCTCAAGATTTACGACGCCTATCGTCCGCACAAGGCCGTACGCCATTTCCTGCGCTGGTCCCGCACCGGGGATTCGCGCATGCGGCAGTATTTCTATCCCCATACGGCCAAGGCCGCGCTCTTTGCCCGGGGATACATTGCCGAAAAATCGGGACACAGCCGCGGGAGCGCCGTGGATCTGACCCTCATCGACATGGCCTCGGGAAAGGACGTCGATATGGGCGGGCATTTCGATCTGTTCGGCGACATTTCCCATACGAACTACGGCCGCCTTTCCGCCGCGCAAGCCCGCAACAGAAAGCTGCTTCGCGAGGTCATGCAAAAGCACGGCTTCAAGCCCATTCGCAGCGAATGGTGGCATTTTGTCCTGGCAGACGAGCCGTATCCGCATACCTATTTCACGTTTCCCGTCGCCCCCCTCCCCGAACCAGCCTGCCCCGACGCGGCGCAGGCGGCGCGGCTGCGCGTTGCCCGGCGCACGGATCAGCTCATTCTCGTGGGCGCGACCGGAACCTCGGCCTCGGACGCCGTTCTTGCCCTGTACGAACGGCAGGGGCACGCATGGCGGCGGGTTCTTGCCGTTCCCGCCCGCATCGGCAAGGAGGGTCTGGGAAAAACAAGGGAAGGGGACAACAAGACGCCCACGGGCGTCTATCGTTTCACCAGGGCGTTCGGCATCGCTCCCGATCCGGGAAGCCGCATGCCGTACACGCGCCTCAACGACAGTCACTACTGGGTCGGGGATTCGGCGTCCCCCCTGTACAACAGGTTTGCAAGCGTCGTCGGCGGCGACGCGCCCTTTGATACAACGCAAAGCGAACATCTCATCGACTATGCGCAAGCCTATCGGTATTGTCTCAGCATCAGCTACAATGAGGCGGGACAACCCGGCAGGGGATCGGCCATCTTTCTCCACTGCTATCCCGAAAACCCCTATACGGGCGGCTGCATCGCCGTCCCGGAAGAGGCCATGAAGACCATCATGCGGCGCGTGCATGAAAAATGTCTTCTGGTCATTGACCGCAGGGAAAATCTGGCGTCATATTGACGCCGGGTTCATGCCGGACGACGCTTCATGAACGAAAACCCGTTGCCGCGTCACAAAGGACAACAACCATGATATTCTTTTGCCGCAAGGCTGCCACTGCCGACGGTCGCGTGCGCTGGGCCGTCTGTGTTCCCACCTTTCTGGGCTTCATCACCATCGCCTGGTTCTATTCCGCCGAACTGGCCGCGGCCTTTGCCGATCGTCTTGAACATGACGAACCGAGCCGCTGTCTGGCCGAAGAAGACGCCTGGCGGGAATTCCTGTTCCGGGTGGATCTGTTCTGGAACGGCAAATTGCAGAAGGACCGCGAGGACCTGTTGCCGCATCATGAAGGATTGCGCGCCCTGCTGTGCGATTATAACGACGCCATCGCAAGGCTGCTGCGGGAATGCGCGCCGGACGAACATGCCCGCCGCTTCCGCGATGTGTGGGACGCCTCCTTCGACGCCATGAGCGCGCGCGGCAACGGCATGGAAGACCTGGCGGCGCTGCTGCGCGCGCAGCAGCGCGTCTTCTCCTCCCTGCTTGCCGATATTACCGCCCGCGCGGGCATTACGACGGCTCCCGAAGGCGCGCGCCTGCAATAGGGCATTTTCAGTTTGAAACGCCATGCGTTTCAAACCATACGGCCTGTCGTTTTGCGGAAAAAGCGCGGTTTTTCCGCTCACTTCGGGCCGGGCGGCGCTGTGCCGCCGCCTCGCGTTTCATCTTTTTCAACGTTGAAACACCCTGGGCAGCACTCTCCGCGGCCTGTTTCGGGGGGAGGGACCCCTCCAGACAAAACGTCATGGGTCCAGAACCTGGCGGGCATGTACGTTGAGGGCGGAAAGGGCCGCGCAGTGCAGCTCCCGGAGGCGCATTTCCGAATTGCGCCCCCGGTTGCGCCACTCCGGCGGCAAATGGATGTTCCGCAACAGTTCCACCCGGCGCGTCGCCTCGCCGGAAAGGGGAATACCCCCGTCGGCATCCACCATGCGCCAGAAAGAGTTGTGAAGCCCGGCGCGATGAACGCGCCAGAGGACATCCCGCTGCCTGCCGGGCCGCATGGACAGCAGCAGGCCCGCCCGCATGTGTTCCTCGGCGGCAAGCGCTCCCGCCTGCTGATAGACGCGCGGCAGACGCAGCCGCCGTCCCAGCTCCACGGCCGGCAGGACGCCCCGCTTTTCGTGCCCGTAGTGATGGGGAAGTTCCTCCCCGGGCGTGGTCACCTTGCCGAGATCATGGCACAGCGCCATCCACGCGGACAGGGGATCGCCCGCCACGGCATTCATGACGTCGGCAAGATGCTCCAGCACGCTGCCGTCATGCCAGGGCCGCGGCCCCGCCGGTATGGTCGAGGCCGCGTCGAGTTCGGAAAACCAGACGCGCAGGCATGAACCTTCATCCAGTACTTGAAGAAAACGCCCCGGCAACGGCGTTGCCAGCGCCTTGAGCAGCTCGCGCCCCACACGCTCGGCAGGAATGCGCCGCAGGGCCTCGTCCGGCACGGCGCGCATGCGTTCCGCGCATTCCCCGGCAAGACGAAAACCGGGCAGGGCCGCGGCAAGGCGGGCCACGCGGAACACCCGGGCGGGATCATCCAGAAAGGACCGCACGGAGGCCGGGCGCAGGATACCGTCGCGCAAATCCCGCAGCGCCTGCGGATGACAGTGCAGGCGGCCGCTTTCCTCCAGCGCAAGGGCGTTGATGGTCAGATCGCGCGCGGCAAGATCGCGCTCCAGCGAATTTTCCCGCAACGGCATATACTCGTGCCCGCGCCAGAGGCAGACCCTGACGCTGACGCCCACGACACGCGCTTCCGCATGTTCCGCGACAAAGGATTCCGGGCTGCCGGAAAAGGCGAAATCCAGATCGCCGGGGCGACGCCCCAGCAGCAGATCCCGTACGGCGCCGCCCACAAGATAGATGCTCATGCGTTCTCCGGCATGTTCACAAGGAAAGGATCATGAATTCGTATTGTTATCCAAGTCATCCCCCGTTGCCAAGCGCCGCGCCGGGCGGCCCCGCCGTCTGGCGGCTGGGCGACGTGGATTCCTGTCTCGACAGCGCCCGGCGGCTGGCCGGACAGGGGCGTCTGGCGCCCTGGGACAGCGTGCAGGTCATCTCCCAGCGGCAGGGCAGGGGACAGCTGCGCCGCCGCTGGATTTCGCCTCCGGGCAATGTGTACGCCGCGCTGCGTCTTCCCCCGGAAGCGCCGTTCAACAGCTCCGAAGGCAGCATTGTCTGCGGGCTCATGCTGGCGCGCGGCCTGCGGGCGCTGGGCTGGGAAACGCTCCTGAAATGGCCCAACGACATTGTCGTGTGCCGGGGAGGCGAGGTCCGCAAGCTGGCCGGCCTGCTGCTGGAAGAACGGGGAGAGTGCCTGCTCGCGGGCATCGGCATTAATATAATGTTCTGTCCGGGCACGGAGGACATGCGCCGCGACGCCGCCATGCCCGCCACCTGTCTGGCGCGGCTGACGCCGGACGGCGCGGAGACGCCCACAGCCGAGAGTTTGTGGCGTCGGCTTGTAAATCATCTGTTTTCTGCATATAGTCAGGAACACTTTTTTGCAGCGCACTGGCGTGAGGATGCCGAGCGCCTGCTGTTATGGCGACATCGGAACGTCATAGTGGACGACGGCCGCGAAAAAACGCACGGTCGCCTTGCGGGGCTGGCCCCGGACGGCGGCCTTTGCCTGATCCGCGACGGGCGGGAATACATTCTCCATGGCGGCAGTCTGCGCCTTGATCAGACACGTTGAGCGCGACGGCCCGAAATCATCGGGCAGGGCGGGTATCTCCCGCCAATGAGACTACCAAGCAAGGGCTGAGGGAATGGCCAACAAGACATTTGCGGAAGTTCAGGAGTTTTTGCGGGGCAAGACCATCCTTGTCGCCAACCGTGGTATCCCGGCGCGGCGTATCTGCCGATCCATCCGGGAGCGCTTCGACGCTGTCGCCGCCATGACGGCGACGGATGTGGACAAGACTGCGCCCGCCGCCTCGGCCGCGCAGGAACTCGTCCTGCTCGGTCCCGATCCCCGCGCCTATCTGGATATCGACCGCATCATCGACAAGGCGCGCCAACGCGGCGTGGTGGGCATCCATCCCGGCTGGGGCTTCGCGTCCGAAGATACCCGCTTCCCGCAGCGCTGCAAGGAAGCGGGGCTGACCTTCATCGGCGCGACCGCCGAGGCCATGAACCTGCTGGGCAACAAGGTGCAGGCCCGCGCCGTCGCCCGCAAACTGGGCATCCCCGTCGTGCCCGGCTCCGACGGCGCCGTGGACGTGGCGACCGCCCGGAAGCTCATCAGCGAAATGGGCCTCCCCATCATGCTCAAGGCCGAAGGCGGGGGCGGGGGACGCGGCATCTTCGCCATCCATAATGAGGCGGAACTGGAAGACGCCTTCTTCAAGGCGTCCACCATGGCGCAGGCCTCGTTCGGCAACCCGCGTCTCTTTGTGGAAAAATTTCTTGCCGATGTCCGCCACATCGAAATTCAGGTCATTGCCGACATGTACGGCAATGTCTTCGCCTTCGATGAACGCGACTGCACCGTGCAGCGCAATCATCAGAAGCTCATCGAAATCACGCCGTCGCCGTGGAAGGGCCTGAGCCGCAATCTCCGGGAACAGCTCAAGGACTACTCGCGCCGTCTCGTGCGCGCCGTGGGCTATCATTCCCTCGCCACCGTGGAATTTCTCGTGCTGCCCGACGGCACGCCCTATCTGATTGAAGTCAACACCCGCCTTCAGGTGGAACACGGCATCACCGAAAGCCGCTACGGCATCGACCTCGTGGAGGAACAGATCGCCGTGGCCTTCGGCGCGGAGCTGCGCTACCGCGAGGAAAATCTGCGGCCTTCGTACTGCGCCATGCAGGTACGCATCAACTGCGAAAATCCGCAGGATAACTTCGCGCCCAACTCCGGGCTCATCTCCCGCTACGTCTCCCCCGGCGGCCCCGGCGTGCGTCTGGACTCCAACATCTGCGCCGGCTACGAATTCCCGGCCAACTACGACTCCGCCGGTTCGCTGCTCATCGCCTACGCCCACGACTGGGAAAAGACCGTGGGCATCATGCAGCGCGCCCTCAGCGAATATATCATCGGCGGCATCAAGACCACCATCCCCTTCTTCAAGCAGGTCTTGAAGAATCCCGACTTCCGCGCGGGCAACATCAATACCAACTTCATCGCCAATCATCCGGAACTCATGCAGTATACGGACCTGGCGCCCGAAGGGGAACGGCTGGCCCGGCTGGTGGCGGAAATCTCCGCGCGCGGCTACAACCCTCATGTGCAGCTCGGCGTCTACCGCTCCAGCGACACGCCCGCGCTCGGCCCCTTCGAGCCGGTGCTGCCGCCCATAAACGCCGCCCAGCGGCGTCAGGCCTCGCCCTATCCGCACGATGATCGCGAAGCCCTGCTGGATTTCATCCGCGGTTCCGGCTACGTCCACTTCACGGACACCACCCCGCGCGACTTCACCCAGTCCAATTCCGGCAACCGCTTCCGCCTTGCCGAAGATCGCCTGATCGGTCCCTATCTCGACAATGCGGGCTATTTCTCCATTGAAAACGGCGGGGGAGCGCATTTCCACGTGGCCATGATGGCCAACATGACCTATCCCTTCAGCGAAGCCCGCGAATGGAACAGCTTCGCCCCCAAGACGCTGAAACAGCTGCTGGTGCGCTCCACCAACGTGCTGGGCTATACGCCGCAGCCGCGCAATCTCATGCGCCTGACCGGCGAAATGATCTGCGATCACTACTCGGTGGTGCGCTGCTTCGACTTCCTCAATCATGTGGAAAACATGCGCCCCATTGCCGAAGTGGTCATGGATCGCCGCGACGTGGTCTTTGAACCCGCCATCTCCCTTTCGTGGGCCCGCGGCTTCGACGTGGAACACTATCTGGGCGTCACGGAATCCTTCCTGCGCATGATGGGCGACATCATGGGCAAGAGTCCCGCCGAAGCGTCCCGTCACATCATTCTCGGCCTGAAGGACATGGCCGGCGTCTGCCCGCCGCGCTTCATGACGGAACTTGTGACGGCCCTGCGCAAGCGCTGGCCCGAACTGGTGCTGCATTATCACCGCCACTGCACGGACGGGCTTTTCGTCTGTTCCTGCGGCGCCGCGGCCAAGGCCGGAGCCCACATCATCGACGTGGGTCTGGGTTCCGCCGTGCGGTCCTACGGTCAGGGGGACGTCCTGTCCACCGTGGCCTACATGGAAGACGAACTGGGCCTCGAAACCCGCCTCAACAAGGATGCCATCCGGGAGGCCAACTTCGTCTGCAAGCAGATCATGCCCTATTATGACCGCTACTGCGCGCCCTATTTCCAGGGCATCGACTACGATGTGACCCGTCACGGCATGCCCGGCGGGGCCACGTCCTCGTCGCAGGAAGGGGCCATGAAGCAGGGCTATATCCACCTGCTGCCCTACATGCTCAAATTCCTTGAGGGCACGCGCCAGATCGTGCGCTATCACGACGTGACCCCCGGTTCGCAGATCACCTGGAACACGGCCTTCCTCGCCGTGACCGGCGCGTGGAAGCGGGGCGGGGAAGACGAGGTTCGTTTCCTGCTGGAAGTTCTCGGCGACGTGGTGCGCACGCCCGAAAACGAACTTTCGTCGGAAATGCGCCGTGCCCGTCTGGATCTCTACCGCGACTGCAACGACGCCTTCCGCAAGCTGCTGCTCGGCAAGTTCGGCCGTCTGCCGCTGGGCTTCCCGCCCGACTGGGTCTATGAAAGCGCCTTCGGCAGCGAATGGAAGAGCGCCGTCGCCGACCGCACGGAGGAATCGCCGCTGGAAAGCCTGCCGGACGTGAATCTGGCCGCCGAAGAAGCCGCCTGCCGCGATCTGCTCAAGCGCCAGCCCACCAAGGAAGAGTTCGTCCTCTACCTGAACCATCCCGGCGACGCGCTCAAGACCATCCAGTTCCGCAGCACGTACGGCGATCCCAACAACCTGCCGCTGCACGTCTGGTTCGAAGGGCTCAAGCCCGGGCAGGACCTCTATTTCAACGACAGCAAGGGCAAGCCGCATCACCTTTCCCTGTTGAGTATCTCCCGTCCCAACGACGCGGGCGTATCCGTCTGCCGCTATGTGCTCGACTCGGAAATCATGAGCTGCGAAGTGCAGGTGAGCCAGCCGCAGAGCGCCGCGGGCAAGGGCCTCGTCAAGGCCAATCCGACCAACAAGTATCACGTGGCCTCGCCCAGCAACGGCGATCTGTGGGTCATGTACGTGCATCCCGGCGATATCGTGAAGGAAGGCGAGGAACTCTTCAACGTCTCCATCATGAAGCAGGAAAAGGCCGTACTCGCGCCCGTGGACGGCATCGTCAAGCGCGTCCTCAAGACGGCGGACTTCAAGGAAAACAAGCAGATGGTCTCGGTACGGGAAGGCGAGCTCATCGTCGAACTCGGCCCCGTGCCCCGCGTGTGCCGCAACGAAGCCTGCGGCCAGCCCATACCCATGAACAATGCCGCGTTCTGCCCCTACTGCGGCGAGCGCGTTCTCTAAGCATCCCGCAAAGGCCGTTTCCGCCGTCCCGGAAACGGCCTTTGCCTTTTTGCTTGTCCTTTAACCCTGTTTTCCACTATAGTTATCGCAGCTCACGGAACCATGCCGTGCTTTTCCGTCGAGCGCCTAGAGAGTTTTCCCCTTGAAAAAGGCGGAACGCGAGGCGGCGGTACGCGCCGCCCGGCCGAAAATGCGCGGGGAAACCGTGCTTTTTCCGCGCAACGACAGGCCGTATGGTTTGCAAACGCAACGCGTTTCAAACCACCAATGCGCTATCAGATTCCACTCCCTTTTCCGTGTTACCGGAGGAAGTCATGTCCAACAAAGACGCCACGCCCAGCAAGACTTCGGCGAAAGCCGAAAACATCAAAAAACAGCTGGTGCTGACCGGCGCGGATATCGTCAGCCTGGGCGAAGAAGCCGAACTCCTCGTGGGGGGCAAGAACTACAATACGGCCCTGATCAGCCAGATTGAAGAAATTCAGGCCCCGCATTTCAGAGCCATCTCTTCCGTGGCGTTCCATCGTCTGCTGGATGAAACCCGCGTCAGCAGCAAGATCGTGCGCGCCGTCGTGGATCGCGAATACGCGCGCATCGACTGGAACGATCCGGAAATCAATCAGGATCCCGACTTCCTGCAAAAATTCGTTCGCCAGCTCGGCAAACAGATTCATGACATCACACGTACGGAAGTGGAGCAGGGGCACGCCAAGCTACGGACCTTCATCAATACCGTGGTCGAAGGCTTCGCCACGTCCCCCGAAGGCATCGACCAGCTCCGCAAGCGCTCCGTCATGGTGCAGGCCGCCATCCTTTCCGTGGATCTGCCCGCCGACGTGGATGCCGCCGTGCGCGGGGCCTATGCCGCCATCTGTCGCGAAAACGGCGACGACATGACGCCCGTGGCCGTCCGCTCGTCGGCGGCCGGCGAAGATTCCCGCAAGAAGGCCTTTGCCGGTCTTCAGGATACGTATCTAAACATGGTCGGCGCGGACAAGGTCGCGGAAGCCTATCACTGGGACTGCGCCTCGGCCTACAATCTGCGCTCCATGACCTATCGCCGCGAAGCCATTCTCGACGCCATCCTGCTGGCGGAAGAATCCGGCGACGAAAGCATCGGCGAAAATGCCAAGAAGGAATGGGCCATCGAGCATACCTCCCTGTCCGTCTGCATGATGCAGATGATCAATCCGGTCATCTCCGGCACGGCCTTCTCCGCCGATACCGCCACGGGCTGCCGCGGCACGAGCCGCAAGGACCTTGTCAGCATCGACGCCAGCTACGGCCTTGGCGAAGCCGTCGTGGGCGGCAAGGTGACGCCGGACAAGCTCTATGTCTTCCAGCGTGACGACGGCAACGAAGTCGTCATCCGGCAGATGGGCTGCAAGGACATGAAGATCGTCTATGACGAGCGGGGCGGCACGCGCGAAGTGGAAGTGCCCGAACTCGAGGCCCTGCGCTGGGCCCTGTCGCTCAGTCAGGCGCAGCTGGTCGCGCGCGGCGTGCGCGCCGTCAGCAAGGCCTACGGCGGCATGATCATGGACACGGAATTCTGCATCGACGCCAACGACAAGCTCTGGTTCGTGCAGGCCCGTCCCGAAACCCGCTGGAACGAGGAACTGGAACGCCATCCCCACACCATTTTCATGCGTCGGCGCGAAGTGGATTCCAAGGCCGCCGAACAGGCGGAAGTGCTGGTGGAAGGCAACGGCGCCTCCCGCGGCGCGGGGCACGGAACGGTTCGCTTCCTGCGCTCGGCCCTTGAGCTGAACAAGGTCTCCAAGGGCGATGTCCTGGCCGCGGAACGCACCGACCCGGACATGGTCCCCGGCATGCGCGTGGCCTCGGCCATCATGGCCGACGTGGGCGGCGATACCAGCCATGCGGCCATCACCTCCCGCGAACTCGGCATCGCCGCCGTCATCGGCATTCAGCGTCTGGACGTGCTGCGCGCCCTCGACGGCGCGGAAGTGACGGTGGACGGCACGCGCGGCCGCGTCTATCGCGGCCTGCTGCCCCTGCGCGAAGTGGGCGGCGAAATGGATATTTCCAAGCTGCCCACCACGAAAACCAAGGTGGGCCTGGTACTCGCCGACGTGGGACAGGCCCTGTTCCTTTCCCGCCTGCGCGACTTCCCCAAATTTGAAGTGGGTCTGCTGCGCGCGGAATTCATGCTGGGGAACATCAGCATTCATCCGCAGGCGCTGGAAGCCTTCGACAGCGGCGAGCTGGAACAGGTGGTGCAGACCAAGCTGCATGAACTGGACGATCGCCTGTCCAAGGTCATGCGCGAACAGATGTCCGCCGGTCTGATCGTCTTCAATTTCAATCTGCGGCAATACGTGGGCGAAGTCACCGGTCTGGCGAAAGAGGTCGAACAGCTGGCGGACATGGACAAGACCATGAACGCCGAGGAAGTGCTGTTGCAGCACCGCAAGATGCGCGAACTCGATCACAAGCTCGATCAGCACCTCGAAATGGCTTCCCGCCGTCTGGAAGTCCTGAAGACCTCGCAGGATCTGGCCGAACACGTGCGCATCATCATGGGCTATGACGACGAGCTGGCGCTGCTGTCTCCCGGCGATCCCGAAGCCGCCAAACGCGCCGCCGAAATCAAGTCCGTTGTCGACGCTCAGGTGGAGCGCATCAAGGATCTGCCCGCCGTCAAGGAACTGATGGAAAATATCGGGCGGCTGCGCGAAGAAGTCGGCCTGCGCGCCGGATTGAAAAAGGAAATGGACTCGGTGCGCAATCTGCCCGAAACCATCCACAAGCTCATTCGTTCGCGCGGTTTCCGTACCGGGAAGGAACACTATGTGCAGACGCTGGCGCAAAATCTGGCGCTCTTTGCCATGGCCTTCTACGGCAAGACCATCATCTACCGCACGACGGACTTCAAGAGCAACGAATACCGGAACCTTCTTGGCGGTTCCCTCTTTGAGCATATCGAAGCCAACCCCATGCTGGGCTACCGCGGCGTGTCCCGCAATATCCACGACTGGGAAATCGAGGCCTTCAAGCTGGCCCGCGGCATGTACGGCGGCTCCAACCTGCAAATGATGCTGCCCTTTGTCCGCACGCTGGAAGAAGCCCGCTCCATGCGCAGCTATCTTGAACAGGTGCACAAGCTCAAGAGCGGACAGGACGGCCTCCAGATCATCCAGATGTCGGAGCTGCCTTCCAACGCCATTCTGGCCAAGCAGTTCATCGCCGAATTCGACGGCTTCTCCATCGGTTCCAACGACATGACGCAGATGGTCCTGGCAACGGACCGTGACAACGCCCGTTTGTCCCATATCTACGACGAAGAAGACCCCGCCGTCGTCTGGGCCATTCTTGTCAGCATCTTCGCCGGTCAGAAATATCGCAAGAAGGTCGGCTTCTGCGGTCAGGGCGTCTCCAACAGCGTCATTCTGCGCGGGCTTGTCGCCATCGCGGGCATTGTTTCCGCTTCCGTCGTGCCGGATACCTACTTCCAGACCGTGCTGGACATCGCCGCCGTGGAAAAGGAAAACATCCCCACGGCGCAGCTCGGGACATGGCTGGGCGCACAGCATCACAAACGCCTTGCCGCGCTCATGGAAGAAAGCGGCTACGGGCATATCCTGAAAAAGTTCACCGAACCCAAGGATATCCAGGAATGGTACGAGGGCGAATTGCAGCGCCGTCACGAGCAGCTGCGCGAGCACCTCGACACCCCGAAGGAAAGCTTCTATCGCACCGAATTGCAGTCCTTCCGCTCCACATTCCACAAGCCCGTCATCTACGCGACATGGGACTGGAACAGCACCGTGGAAGACGCCCTGCATCAGGCCGGCTTTGCCAACTTTGAAGAGCAGGCCGCCGCGCTGGAAGCCTACCGCGCCATCAAGTTCTAGAGCATTACACGACAGGCCGTATGGGTTGAAACACACGGCGTTTCAACCTTGAAAAGGCTCTCAGTAAAAGAATAAAGCCTTGGGGGGGAGGTTTTTTCCCTCTCCCCCAAGGCTTCCGCGCCCGATGCGCTTTTCTGTAAAAAATCGTTCACTCCGACGTATTCCACAGCAAAGGGAATACGCCGTTTTTTCTTGTCCCGCGCCGCATGCCCAGCTGTGCTTCAGTTGAGGGTTGAGATTCAGGGGGAGGGGACCCCCCTCAGCTGGCGCGTGAGGACTACGAGAACGCCTTTTCTCGCTGCGCTGGGAAAAGGCTGGGCCCCCCCTGACCCCCACCCCTCCCCCAGCGCGCTTTTTTCAGGAGGGTGACGGAAAGCGGGGACGCGGGGGACAAAGCCTGCATC
>CAJMRA010000031.1 GCA_905215675.1 uncultured bacterium
GCCTGTCGTTTCGCGAAAAAAGCGCGGTTTTTCCGCTCGCTTCGGGCCGGGCGGCGCTGTGTGCCGCCGCCTCGCGTTTTCCCTTTTTCAAAGGGAAAACGCGCTCTTTCAAAGGCAAAATGCTCTAGACGAAAAGGACGCTGACCGACGAACCGGTATGGATATTGTGGATGGTCTTGGCCATCAGGGCCGCCACGGAAACCACCTGAATCTTGGGGCAGCGTTCCTTCTTGTCTCCCAGCGGAATCGTATCGGTGACGATGACGCGCTTCAGGGATTCGCTGGCATTGATGCGGTCGATGGCCGGGCCGGACATGACGGGATGCGTGGCGCAGGCGATGATTTCCGTGGCGCCGTATTTCAGCAGCACGTCGGCGCCGGCGCACAGGGTGCCCGCCGTATCAATGATGTCGTCCACAATGATGGCGGACTTGCCTTCCACATCGCCGATGACGTGCATGGCCTGCGCCTGATTGGGCTTGTCGCGGCGCTTGTCCACGATGGCGAGGGGCGCATTGAGGCGCTTGGCATAGGAACGCGCGCGTTCCACGCCGCCGGCGTCGGGCGATACGATGACGATATTGTCGTTGGCAATCTGGCGCAGGGGTTCCAGCATGACCGGAGCCGCGTAGAGATTGTCCACCGGGCAGTTGAAAAAGCCCTGAATCTGTCCGGCATGCAGATCGATGGTGACCACGCGATCGGCGCCGGACACGCTGATGAAGTCGGCAACGGTCTTGGCGCTGATGGGAGCGCGGGGGCTGACCTTGCGATCCTGACGCGCATAGCCGTAATAGGGAATAACGGCGGTGATACGGCCCGCGCTGGCGCGCTTCAATGCGTCGAGCATGAGGCAGAGCTGCACCAGATTGCGGTTGACGTTGGGCGAGCAGGTGGGCTGCACGACAAAGACGTCGTCGCCGCGCACGTTATCGCCGATTTCGATGCGCAGTTCACCGTCGCTGAACGTCGTGGCGAGAGTCGGCGTCAGCTGACAGCCGAGATGATCGCAAATGGCCTTGGCTAGGTCGGGATTCGCGGAACCGGTGACGATTTTGAGATCGCTGTACATGTCTCCCTCGCCGTGCGACAAAAGTTATGGCTGGGATGGAAGGGTTCGAACCTTCGTATAACGGAGCCAAAACCCGTTGCCTTACCACTTGGCGACATCCCAGCGAGAAGGAAGAGACTGCACAAAGACGCGCGGCCATTGACGCCGCAGATCCGCAACGCATGTCGACAGCCGCTCTTCCGGATATTCGGACCCGAAAAGGCCGAAGACGGAAGAACCGCTGCCGCTCATGGCGGCGCGCGCGCCCGCGGCTTCCAGCTGCCGCTTGATCATGTTCAGCTGTGGAAAGGCACTGAAAACAGCTTCTTCCAGACTGTTGAACAGCGGAGGAACGGACACGTCGCTCTTGTGCTTTTCGTCTCTGACGATGAGGTGAGTTCTATAGTCCTTATCCTCGTCCATTGTCAAGACTTTTTTCTGATTTTTCGTTGCATCCCGCAGGGCGTCATAGCGGGCGTAGGCCCACGGGGTGGAAACGGAAATGTCCGGGCAGACGAGAACGAGCCGCAGGCCCGCCAGATTCGGGGCGCACGGCGTGATTTTTTCGCCGATGCCCCGCACGCGGCAGGGCGTCCGGTAGAGAAAGAAGGGAACGTCGGCCCCGACCTTCAGGGCCGCGGCCAGCAGGTCCTCCCGCGACAGGGGCGCGACGGCATGGGCGTTGAGCCAGCGGAGCAGCTCGGCGGCGTTCGCGCTGCCGCCGCCCAGTCCCGCGCCCGAGGGCACGCGTTTGGTCAGCAGGATGTCCAGTCCGTGGGGGGGCATGCCGCCGAGGGCGCGGAAGGCCGCATAGGCCTTCGTCAGCGTATTGCGCTCCGGATCGATGTCGGCGCGGGCGCAGCGGACGCGGCATATGTCGTCGTCCAGCGGACGCAGGGCGAGCGAATCCGCGGGCAGGGGCAGGGGCACGAACAGGGAGTCCAGTTCGTGGTATCCGTCGGCCCGCCGTCCGGTGATGGTCAGGCCGAGATTGATTTTGCAGCCGGAGCGCAGCAGCGTCATGCCAGCGTTTCCACGATAATGTTGCTGTTGGTGAAGACGCAGATTTCCGAGGCGATGTCCATGGCGGCGCGCACGGTGGCTTCCGCATCCAGATCCGAGTGGCGTTGCAGGGCGCGGGCCGCGGACAGGGCATAGGGGCCGCCGCTGCCGATGGCGGCCACGTTGTCGTCGGGTTCGATGACGTCCCCGGTGCCGGAAAGCACCAGCAGGGAATCCTTGTCGGCCAGCAGCAGCATGGCTTCCAGACGGCGTAGATACTTGTCCTTGCGCCAGTCCTTGGCCATTTCCACGGCGGCGCGCTGCACGTTGCCCCGGTGTTCCTTCAGTTTGGCTTCAAAGAGTTCAAAGAGCGTGAAGGCGTCGGCCGTGGACCCGGCAAAGCCCGCCAGCACCTTGCCGTCATGCAGACGGCGCACCTTGCGGGCCGTATGTTTCATGACCATGCTCTGTCCCAGCGTGACCTGTCCGTCGCCTGCCATGGCGACCTTGCCGTCCTTTTTGACGGCAAGAATGGTGGTGGCGTGCATTTCCATCATATCATTTGTCCCATATTTCCTTGCGTTCCTTGTAAACAGTCTCAAGGCGGGCCAGGGCCCGCTTTTCCTCCGGCGTCGAGGCGCGTTCCTTTGCCTGCCGGAAGTAGCGTTCCGCCTGCTTTTTCCGGTTGGCATAAATGGCGCTGTAGGTCAAATGGCGGTAGGCGTCCGCCGTGCGTCCGGCGTTGCCCAGCGAGCGGGCGTAGGCCTCGTGAACTTCGGCGTCTTCCGGCAGGTGGCGGAGGACGTCGCCGTAGTAGGGCGCTGCCTGGGCAGCGCGGCCGGATTCGTCCAGCAGCCGGGCAAAGAAGAAGAGCGCCATGTAATCGCGCGGATCCCGGCGGATGGCCTCGCGCAGCAGCTTTTCCGCCTTGACGATGTCGCCCTTGCGGTAGTGGAAGGCTCCGGCCTCGCGCAGCACCAGCGCGTCGCCGGGCGCGGCGGCCACGGCGGCGTCGAAGGCCCGCGAGGCGTCGGGAATGTTGTTGCGCCGGGCAAGGACGATGGCGCGGCCCATGAGGGACAGGCCGTCCTTGCCGGAAAAGCGCTGCAAGGCCGCCTGTTCGTCGCCGTACCGGGCCCAGAGCAGCGTCTGCACGCGGCGGAAGCGCGCGTTGTTCACCGTGCGTCCGCGCACGGCCGCGGGCATATTGGCGATACGCGCCGTCAGGCCGTTGATGCGATCGCCCAGATCGGGGTGCGTCGATAGATAGGTGGGCACATTGATGCCGCTCATCCAGCTTTTCTGCCGCAGCACCTTGAACCCGCCCACCATGCCGGAGGGCGGATAGCCCGCGGCGATGAGATATTGCAGACCGATGTGATCCGCTTCCGTTTCGTCCGCGCGGCTGTAGTTGAGCATGGCGGCCTGCCCCGCGCCCATGGCGCCGATGGCCGCCGCGCCGCCGCCCGGGCCGCCGATGGCGATGCCCGCCACCGCCAGCAGGAGCGATCCCACGCTCACGAACTGCGCCCGTTCCATGCGCGACGCCACATGCCGCTGCGTCACGTGGGCCAGCTCGTGGGCCATGACGCCCGCCAGCTCGCTTTCGTCATTCAGATTCATGATAAGGCCGGAAAAGACGTAGACATAGCCGCCGGGCACGGCAAAGGCGTTGAGGGCGTTGTACAGTATGGTGCCCGACGTGAAGGTGAAGGGCTGCGGCGGAATGGCCCGCACCAGCCGTTGCACGATGCCGTTCACGTACTGGCTGACTTCCGGGTCCTCGATAATGGGCATGTGGGAACGCACCATCACGTCGAATTTCCGGCCCATTTCCTTTTCGTCCTTCAGCGTGACGCCGCCGAAGAAGAACGCCTGGGCGGGCGAGGGAAGCAGCGCGCCGCATCCGAACGTCAGCAGCGTTGTCAGCGCGACGCCGCGCAACGCGTTTTTCCAATACGAGCGGGACATGGACAGTGGTTCCTTGGAATGTGCGGTCCGGGGTGGTCGTGACGCGGGCCCGCCCTGTCGAACGTCTGCGGGGAGCGCGTCGTCTGAAAAAGCGCGCCGAGGGAAGGGAGGCCCCTCCCCCGGAACAGTCTTTACCTGCCAGTAGTTATGTGCGGGTTTTGGGGAGAACGTAATGAGTCCCGAGCCTAGGGCCTGTTAGCACAACTATTTCTATTTATTTCAAATAAATAGAAAATGTAGGAGACTCATAGTCTTTGAAAAATACTTGCTACCTGCCCTGTGTCCCCTCTGAAAAAGCGCGTTGGGGGAAGGATGGGGGGGCCTGGGGGGAAGGGAACACCCTTGTGCGCTAGCCAAGGGGGTTCCCTTCCCCCCGGAAGAACGATTTCGTGTTGAAACGCCCTAGCGGCTGCGCTTGTCGCATTTGCGGGTGGCCCAGTTGCCGATGCTCTGGAAGGCCTGAACGATGACGATCAGCAGGATGATGGTCACGATCATGACGTCGGTCTGGTAGCGCATGTAGCCGTACTGGATGGCGAGCTTGCCGAGGCCGCCGCCGCCCACGGCTCCGGCCATGGCGGAATATCCCAGAATGGTGGTGGCGGCGATGGCGCTGCCGTTGATCAGGGACGGCTTGGCTTCGGGCAGGAGGACCTTGCAGATGATCTGCCGGGTGGATGCGCCCATGGACTGGGCGGCCTCGACCACGCCGGGATCGACTTCCAGCAGCGAGGATTCAATCAGGCGGGCCACGAAGGGAGCGGCCGAGATGACCAGCGGCACGATGGTGGCGTTGTTGCCGATGCTGGTGCCGACGATGAGCCGCGTCAGCGGAATGACGGCGATGAGCAGGATCAGGAAGGGGAAGGAGCGCGTCAGGTTTACGAACACGTCCAGCACGCCGTACACCAGCGCGTTGGGGCGGATGCCGTCCTTGCGGGTGATGACGAGCGCCACGCCCATGACGATGCCGAAGACATAGGCAAAGATCGTCGAGGCCAGCGTGACGTAAATGGTATCCACGGTGCCTTGCAGAAAGAGGCCGACGGTGCGTTCATCAAACATGGGACATTTCCTCCAGCATGATGCTGTGGGCCCGGGCGTAGGCCATGATGCGTTTTATGGATTCTTCGCGTTCGGGCAGTTGCAGCACCATCTGGCCGTATGCCACGCCGTCGAGGTCGCGGGTGTCGGCGTACATGATGTTGACGGGACAGCCGCATTCCAGAACCATGTTGGCAATAACGGGTTCGTAGGAGGAGCGTCCGTTGAAAATGAGGCGGTAGAGGCGTTCCTGCGGCATGTTCTGGAGGGCTTCGGGCAGAACGAGCTTGCGGGCGAATTCGGTTTGCGGATGGAAGAACACGTCGGCGACGGCGCCGCTTTCCACCACGCTGCCCTTGCCGAGAATGGCGACCTGACTGCAAATCTTTTCGATGACGCTCATTTCGTGCGTAATGATGACGGCGGTGATGCCCAGCGACACGTTGATATCCTTGATCAGCGCAAGGATGGAGTCGGTGGTTGCGGGGTCGAGGGCCGAAGTGGCCTCGTCGCAGAGCAGCACGCGCGGGTTGGTCGCCAGCGCGCGGGCAATGGCCACGCGCTGTTTCTGGCCGCCGGAAAGCTGCGAGGGATAGGCTTCCATGCGCTTTGACAGGCCCACCAGATCGAGCAGCTCGCGGGCGCGTTCGCGGGCCTTGTCGGGCGGCGTGCCGACAAGTTCCAGCGGAAAGGTGACGTTCTGCTCCGCGGTGCGCTGCATCAGCAGGTTGAACTGCTGGAAAATCATGCCCATGGAGCGGCGCACGGTGCGCAGCTCGGCGTCGTTGAGCGCGCAGATATCCTTGCCCTCGAAAAAGACATGGCCCGCCGTGGGACGTTCAAGCATGTTGATGCAGCGGACGAGCGTGCTCTTGCCCGCGCCGCTCTTGCCGATAATGCCGAAGATGTCGCCGCGGTTGATTTCCAGATTGACGCCGCGCAGGGCGTAGACGTCCGTATTCTTGCCCTGAAAGCGCTTTTCCAGATCCACGATACGGATCAGGGCCTCGTCCTGTCCGGCGGGGGGCGCGTCGTCGCGTAGGGAGGTTTCGTTCATCAGGTCCTTCTTTGTGGGGGGGAATGTTGCCGGTTTGCGGGGCTCCTGCCGTCTCCGGCGGGCGTCGGCCGGGGCGGGAAAGGGAGGGGGAGGGGAACCTCCCCTTGTCGAGCAAAGGGCGTCCCTCTCCCCCGGCGGGATGGTTGCGGCCTTATTTTTTGGCGCCGCAGCACTTCTTGTATTTCTTGCCGCTGCCGCAGGGACAGGGATCGTTGCGGCCGACGCGCTGCGCGGCCTTGGCGGGCGCGGCGTCGGCGGCGTCCTCGCCGCCCCCGGAGTAGGAAAGTCGTCCCGTGTCCTTGTGGCGGAATCCGGCGGCGATGGCCTCCTGCTGGGCTTCCTCCAGGGCGCGGGCCTCTTCCTCGGCCGTGGGCGCGGGCGCGGGGGCGGGGGCTTCGGGCGCGGCCTCGGCGTCAATATCGGCCGCGTTGACGGGCTCGGCCTGCACATGCACGCGCGTCAGGGCCCGGAAGACGTTCTCGCGAATCTGGAAAAGCAGGCTCTGGAACATCTCGAAACCTTCGCGCTTGTATTCCAGCTTGGGATCGCGCTGGCCGTAGCCGCGCAGACCGATGCCGTCGCGCAGGGCGTCCATGTTGCGGAGGTGTTCCTTCCAGGAGCGATCCAGCTCTTCCAGCAGGAAATACCGGATGATGTCGCGGTACATGGGGCCGGCTTCGTTCCTGAGTTCCTCGAAGATGCGCCGAATGAGCGCTTCGCATTCCTCGCGTTCGGGCAGCGGGGATTCGGCGGGCAGGACGCGGTTGATATTGAAGACGTCCGCCAGACGAACGAGGGTCTTGCTCTTTTCCTCGTCCAGGGTGTCGGCGGAGGCGTGGTCGAGCGCGCCGTAGAGGTCGTCCAGAATGTCGCTCATGAATTCGCGCAGCACGGGCTCGAGGTCTTCCTCCACCATGAGTTCGCGGCGCAGGGAGTAGATGACTTCGCGCTGCTGGTTCATGACGTTGTCATAGTCGAGCAGGGTCTTGCGGATTTCAAAGTGGTAGGCTTCCACGCGCTTCTGGGCGTTTTCCACGGCGCGGGTGACCATGGCGTTTTCGATGGCTTCGCCGTCCTTGAGGCCGAGCTTTTCCATGATGCCCTTGAGGCGATCGGAGCCGAAGAGACGCATCAGGGTATCTTCCAGCGAGAGATAGAAGCGGGAGGAGCCGGGATCGCCCTGACGGCCGGAACGGCCGCGCAGCTGGTTGTCGATGCGGCGGCTTTCGTGGCGTTCGGTACCGAGGATGTGCAGGCCGCCCAGTTCGCGCACGCCTTCGCCGAGCATGATGTCGGTGCCGCGCCCGGCCATGTTGGTGGCGATGGTCACCTTGCCCGCCTGACCGGCCTGCGCCACGATTTCGGCTTCCTTCTGATGCTGCTTGGCGTTGAGGACGTTATGCGGCACGCCGAGCTTGCGCAGGCGCTGCGACAGCATTTCGGATGTCTCGATGGAAATGGTGCCGACGAGGACGGGCTGGCCCTTTTCGTGCAATTCGCAGATGGACTGCACGATGGCGTCGAATTTTTCCTGACGGCTGCGGAAAATGAGGTCGGGATAATCCTTGCGGATCATGGGCCGGTTGGGCGGAATGGAAATGACGTCCAGATTGTAAATCTGATGGAATTCCACCGCTTCGGTGTCGGCCGTGCCGGTCATGCCGGCCAGCTTGTCGTACAGGCGGAAATAGTTCTGGAAGGTGATGGAGGCCAGCGTCTGGTTTTCGGCGGCCACGGTGACGCCTTCCTTGGCTTCCAGCGCCTGATGCAGACCGTCGGAATAACGGCGGCCGTCCATGGGACGACCGGTGAATTCGTCTACGATGACCACCTGATCGTTATGGACGATGTAGTCCACGTCGCGCTTGAAAATGTGGTGCGCCTTGAGGGACTGAAGAATATGGTGCTGCGCGGTGATATTGGCGGGGTCGAAAAGGTTGTCCACGCGCAGAAGCTGCTCGCAGCGGGCCACGCCTTCTTCGGTAAGAGTGGCGGTGCGGGCCTTTTCGTCCAGGCTGTAGCATTCCGGCCCGAGCTGGCGGACCACGGCGTCCATGACCCGGTACAGGTCCACATTCTCGTCGGACGCGCCGGAAATGATCAGCGGGGTCCGGGCCTCGTCGATGAGGATGGAGTCCACTTCGTCCACAATGGCGTACGTGTGCCCGCGCTGCACGAGCTGCGAGGCGTAGAACTTCATGTTGTCGCGCAGGTAGTCGAAGCCGAATTCGTTGTTGGTGCCGTAGGTGATGTCCGCCTGATAGGCGGCCTTGCGCGCCTCGTCGTCCATCTCGTGGACGATGACGCCCACGGACAGGCCGAGGAAGTTGTACAGCTTGCCCATCCATTCGGCGTCGCGGCGGGCCAGATAGTCGTTGACCGTCACCACGTGCACGCCCTTGCCCGTGAGGGCGTTGAGCGAAACCGGCAGGGTCGCCACCAGGGTCTTGCCTTCGCCGGTCTTCATTTCCGCAATCTTGCCGCGGTGCAGCACGATACCGCCGATAAGCTGCACGTCGTAATGGCGCATGCCCATGACGCGGCGGGAGGCTTCGCGCACCAGCGCGAACACCGGCGGCAGCAGCTCGTCCAGCGTGGTCTTGCCTTCGGCGAGGTCGGCGCGGTATTGCGCCATGCGCGCGGCAAAATCTTCATCCGCCAGCGCTTCCATTTCCGGCTCCAGCGCGTTGATGCGCGCTACCACCGGACGCAGCTTGCGCAGGTAGCGCTCATTTTTGCTGCCGAATATCTTTCTGAAAAGAAAACCGAACATGTGTTCTCCCGTAAGCGATGTGAAGTCGCGCGGACGCGCGCGGACGGCGTCGTTGACGCCTGCCGTTCCATAATTAAGCCAGAACGCAATTTTGGCAAGCTCCGGGACGAAATCGGAGAGACGCCGGAAGGGCCGGACACGCGGGCGGGCGCGTGTGAAATACCGCTTTCAAAGGTAAAACGCTCTAAGTTCCTGTCGCGCCGGGCCGATAGAGCAAACAGGACCGCGGCGGGACAGGAACTGTCCGCTTATGTTGAGCATGGTTTTTGCATGTTATGCGGCAAGGCGAAAAGCTGACGCGGAGCGTCTAGGATTCCGTCTTGAAAACGGCCTCGGACTTGATACGATCAAGCAGCTCCGCAAACGTGGCCTTGACGTTCTCGCGCAGATCGCCGGCCACCACGAGAAAGAGCAGATCGTCGCCGGGCATGAGATGCCCTTCCTCGGCTTCGGCCAGAATGGCAAAAATGCCGGGGCGACGTTCCATTTCCGCGCAGATGGCGCGAATCTTTTCGCGGTCGGGGCGAACGTCCACGGCGTGAACGGTCTCGTGCCCCTTGCGGGACCATGCGCGGACCGTGCCGTTGTGAATGAGCGTCATGCCCACATGTTCGGCAAAGCCGGGCCGCGCCTTCAGTTCACGCAACGTCTTGTTGATGTCCATAAGCATCCTCCTGTGTTATGGCGTTGGTGTCGATAACAGGGGAATGTACAGGACTTGAGCCTCTTTATAAAGGAATTATTCATGGCCAAACTCACTACCCTGCTTGCCCGTCTGCCCGACCATCGCCGCGAAGTGCGTATGAGTACCTACGGCCATGTGCTGTGGGTCTGCTGGCACGGCACGGTGCCCCCCGCCGTCATGCAGACGTTGCAGAACTACGGCGGCATGCAGGTCGTCGCCGATCATGAACAGGCGCTGTGGTTCTTCTTCACCGACGACGTTTTTCTGGCGCTGGCCCGGCTCACGGTCTGGAGCAACTTCAACGCCCTGCCGGTCACCATCGAACTGATGCCCGGCCGTCTGGTCCTCGACAACAAGCGGGAAATCCTCGTCAATGTGGACGCCGCCCTCCAGGCGCAGGAAATGGTCGTCAGCGAAAACTTCGAGGTCTGGATTCACCCCAAGAGCCGCGAAGGCAAGAGCGTCCTGCCCGGCATCTCCTTTGCCAAGGCCCACAAGCGGCAGGGCATGACGCAGGTGGAATGGGCCCACATGGAAGTGGACGTACGCATGCCCTATACGTCCACCCAGAGCTGGTACGCCATCCTCCATCCCCTGGGCAGCCCGCTGGACAAGGAATATCAGGCCGGCTGGAGCGCCATGCTCAAGTGCGTGGAAGGCCTGCTGCAACAGCATAAGATGAAGTTCATCGTTCAGGATGCCTACGTGATGATCTACGTGGAAAACCTGAGCATGCTGCGTACCTTCATCAAGGACTACCTCAGCACCTTCGACAAGGAGGGCGACTCCCCCAACAAGGCCCTTTACTGGCCCACCGTCTGCGTGGTGGCCGACCGCAAGAATTACAATTTCAATGCGGAACTGCCCCGCAAGATCGGTTTGCAGTGGGACAAGCTGATGCCCGATTTCCCCTACATGAGCTACCGTAACGCCTACCTGCTCGGTTCCGGCGTGACGGTGCGGGACATCAGCTTCGCCGGAGAGCATGCCAGCATGGACAGCTGGTGTACCGTGCTGCTTTCCGACAACAAGATGAATATCAACTCCATCCCGCTGCTCATGTCCAGCGCGCTGGCGGCCACCACTGCCCCCGTGGGCTGCTTCTACTGCGGCCTGCACAACCATACCGCCGCCGAATGTCCCACCCGCACGGCCCCGGCAGAAAACAGCAACGACATCTGGGATCGCCTTTCCCTGATCAGCCTCGAAAACCTCAACGCCGGTTTCCGCGACATCGAAACGGCCCTCTCCTCCAAGGGCCTGGACGGCATGAAGACCATCATCGACAAGGGCGGCGACAGCGCCGCGCTCCTGCGCGCCGTGCTGGCCCTCAACGGGCCGAGCCAGCTGCGCAACGTGCCGCGTCAATGGCTCTACCGCATGCGCGATACCGACAACTTCAACGACGAGGCCCCCACCCGCGACGACAGCCCCGCCTGGGATCTGCTGGACGACTTCATCGCCATGCCGCGGGACAAGGTGTCGGAATTTGAAAAGAACCTTTCGCAGACCATCGCCCGCCATCAGCGCGATCCCCGTCTGCGTACCGTCATGGGCTTTCTGCAGGTGGAAAAGGGCAATTTCGACGGCGCGTCCCTGTCCTTCCGCGAAGCCGCCAGCATGACCGCCGCCCCGGCCCTTCAGGCCTGGAACGAATACCTGATGGGCCGCCTGCTCGAAGAACAGGGACAACTGCCCAAGGCCCTTGAACAGTACCGGCAGGTGCTCAAGATCATGCCCCAGTGGCAGGACGTGCGCTACCGGGAAATCGTCTGCAAGGTCAAGATGGGCTTTACCGAGCAGATGCTCGACCAGATTCTCGATCTGGTCCGCAAGGACCCCTCCTATTTCAACAAGGTACTTATCGACCCCGCCCTGGAACGCGGCCGCCTGCTCATCCTGAGCGCCCTCTTTGAACCCTGGGAGGCCGCCCGCCTGCACGCCGACGAGGAACACGTCGAACTCAACGCCCTGATCGACAAGCTCGACGCCTGGTTCCCCGAAGATCACCCCGTGCAGATTCAGCTGGGCAAGCGCTTCCGCCATACCCAGCAGCGCACCAGCGTGCAGAACTATATGGCCTTCCTGCGCATCCAGGAAGAACGCCCCCTGCTGGAAAAGGAACTGACGGAAAGCATCCACCGCGAAGTCGAAGGCCTGCGCGACCGCTACCGTACCTATCTGGAACTCCTTCAGGACGTGCGCGACGAAGCCTCCTGGTTCCCCTTCCCGCAGGCCCTCAAGGAATTCAGCAGCGAATTCAACGAATGCGCCGGGATCATCAACTGGGCCTTCGCCTGCAACTTCAACGACGCCGGAACCTTCCAGCGCGCCGAAGCCGCGACGCCCAAGGTCAACGATCTGCTGCGCAGCCTGCGCAAGCGCCTCAAGATGCTGCGCGTCGTGCGTGACGTGACGCTCTTCTGCCTGACCTCCATCAAGACGTTCGCCTGGATGGAAATCCTCGGCCTGTTGCTCTGCTTCATCGCCGTTCCCCTGATCATCCTCCTCGGCGATCAGTTCAATCTCGGCTGGCTGCGTACCATGATCGGAGAAAGCCAGTGGGAAATCATCAAGGTCATGATCCTGATCGTGACCATCCTCTCCATCGGCGTTTCCCTGCTCATCAGCACCATCACCTTTGAAGGCAAAAGGGAAAAGCTCCTCGCCGAAGCCCGCGCCCAGCGCGAACGCGCCCAGCAAATGCGCCTCGAACGCGTCAAGCAGCAACGGCGCATCAAGGACGAAAACGCCCGCAAGGCCGCCGAGGCCGAAGCCCATCGCCGCCTCCTCGAACAAATGCGCGGCGGCCCCTCCCCCAATGCCAATGACTAGCCTCATACCTCATTAGGTTTTGTCTTGAGGGGGAAGGAACCCCTTTGCTCTGCTGTCGATGCCCGTAAGGCTCCTTTGTCGCCTAACGGGCACGGCCTGCGGCCGCCCGTTGGGTCGCTGCTTGCGGCAAAAAGGGGTTCCTTCCCCCTCAAACTCCCCCATCTTCCCCAAAACCCGCACATAATGTGCTG
>CAJMRA010000032.1 GCA_905215675.1 uncultured bacterium
GGAGAACCCCTCTTGCGCGAGCAGAGGGGTTCTCCCTCCCCCGGAAAGTCTTTTACACCTGCAGCGAAATGCCGGTGCCGAAGGGGGCCGGACTGGTGGGCATGATGCCCTGCATGGCCGAGACGGCGTAGGCGCGCAGGGCGCGCCCCATGCCGGAAAGGACGCTTCCGCCGGACGCGGCGGCATTGGCGTTATCGGCGGTATTGACGCCGCCGTAGGCGCTGCCTGCGGGGCCGACGCCGTTGCTTGCATCGGCAAAGAAGCTGCTCACGCCGGCATAGCTGTCGGCGGCCCTGCGGAGCGTTGCGGCGGAAACGCTTTGTCCGTCTCCCTCTTCGGGATTGGCGCGCTGCTCGGCGCGGGCCTCCGTGGACATGCGGGAGGCCTGCGCGGCAACCTGCGCATCCTGTGCGGAGGGATCGCCCGGGGCGAGGGCGGCGCGGCGAACCTGCTCCGCCTTCTGTTCCGTTTCCTCGGGATCGCCGGGAACGGAGGACGTGTCAATGGAGACATGACCGCCGACGGCATACATGCGTCCGTCGGGGCCCTGCTGGTACTGGTATTGCGCGCCGCCGACGGCATGCTGCCCGGCGGCGGCCAGATGTGCCGATTCGTGGGAGCGGACTTCCCGGTCGCGCTGTTGCAGCTTGCGCAGCTGCGCCTGCGCCTCGGGGCTGAGGGTCAGCTCGTCGGCACGGTTTTCCAGCTCACGGGTGAAATCGGAGCCGGTTTGCTGTTGCTGTTGTTGTTGCGGGGTGACGACGCCGTTCTGGCCGCTGTTCTGGACGCGCCGGATCAGCGCGTCATACGTGGCGGCATCGTCGGCGGCGCCGTATGTGGGGACTCGTTCGATAGGCTGGGACATGGTATCCTCGTTGGGGGACTGGGCGCTCCGTGCCTGCGCCGTTTATCCTCTCGTAGTTCCTATCGGTCGAAAGCGTGAAATCTTAAGGGAAAAACCGGGGCGTTTCAGGAAAAAAGCACGGGAGAGCCCCGACGGGATGGCCGGGGCTCTCCCGTACCGGGCTAGAGCGTTTCACTCTTGAAAAAGGTGAAGCGCGAGGCGGCGGCACAGCGCCGCCCGGCCCGAATTGAGCGGAAAAACCGCGTTTTTCCGCGAAACAACAGGCCGTATGGTTTGAAACGCGCAGCGTTTCAAACTGAAATTGCTCTAATAGAGGCGGTTCAGCAATTCTTCATCCATGCTGAAACAATGTTCCGGTCCGGGGAAAGTTCCGGCGCGGACTTCATCGGCATAGGCGGCGAAGGCCGCGCGCATGGTATCGCCCACGGGCGCAAAGCGCTTGACGAACTTGGGGGAAAGGCGCTCCGTGATGCCCAGCATGTCCTGCCAGACCAGCACCTGCCCGTCGCAGTCGGGCCCCGCGCCGATGCCGATGGTGGGGATGCCGATTTCCCGTGTGATGCGCGCCGCCAGAGGCGTGGGAACGCACTCCAGCACAATGGCAAAGGCTCCGGCCTTTTCCAGGGCGCGCGCGTCATCCAGCATCTTTTGCGCGGCTTCGGCGCTTTTGCCCTGCACCTTGTAGCCGCCGAGGCTGTGCAGGGATTGCGGCGTCAGGCCGATATGCCCCATGACCGGGATGGAGGCCCGGACAATGGCTTCCACATGCGGCGCAAAATCCGCGCCGCCTTCCAGCTTGACGGCCTGCGCCCGCCCTTCCCGGATAAGGCGGCCAGCATTTCCGCATGCCTGCTGCGGGGAAATCTGGTAACTCATGAAGGGCATGTCGCACACGACCAGCGCCTTCTGCGCGGCGCGCGCCACAGCGGCGCAATGGTGGATCATGTCGTCCATACCGACGCTCAGGGTGTCGTCAAGACCCATCATGACCATGCCGAGAGAGTCGCCGACGAGGATGGCGTCGGCGGCGTCGTCCATGAGGCGGGCAATACTGTAGTCGTAGGCCGTAATCATGGCCAGTTTGCGATCACCCTTGGCGGCGCGAAATGTTACAGCCGTCTGTTTCATGTGAGCCTCCTATATTTTTGCGACGGCATTGGCGCGCCGGGCAAAGCCCATGAGGGCATGTACCAGCTTGGCTGCCGTGAAGTCCGCGTGATGCAGGCCGGGCAGGGGAGCCAGTTCCACCACGTCCATGCCGACGACGCGCCGTCCCCGGCAGCAGCGCTCGATCAGGCGCAGGGCGTCGTGCCAGAACAGCCCTCCCGGCGAGGGCGTGCCCGTGGCCGGCATGAGTGAGGAATCCAGCCCGTCCACGTCAAAAGTAAGATAGATGCGCGGCGGGAAGTCGGCGGGGAGGGGATGCTCCGGGATGCCTTCGGCATAGAGCGCGGCCGCGTCGAGGGCCGTTACCTGAAAGCGGCGGCGGATGTCGGCTTCCTCGCGGCAATAGTCGCGCATGGCGAATTGCGCCAGAGGCAGATCCAGATCCGCCACGGCGCGATACATGACGCTGGCATGTGAGAGCGGATTGCCTTCATAGGCGGGGCGCAGATCCGCATGGGCGTCGAACTGGACTATGCCGAACGGCTTGCCGCTGCGTCGTGCCTCCCGCGCAAGGGCCCGGAGGGCCCCCAGCGTCACCGTATGTTCCCCGCCCAGCAGGACGGGCAGGGCCTTGCAGGCCAGCGCCGCGTCCACGGCCCGTTCGATGCCGCTCAGGGCTTCCTCGCTTGTGGGACAGGGGACGGGGGGAGCCGTGTAGACGCCTCCTTCGCAGGGGGCGCTGATGCCGTCCCAGGCCTCCAGCTGCTGGGACGCCTCAAGAATGGCGGCCGGTCCCTGCGCCGTGCCGCCGCCGTAGGAAGTACTTTGTTCCAGCGGGGCGGGGATGACGTGAAATGCCGCGGCGTCCGGGGGGACGGGAGCATATTCCGAAGCCAGAAAATCGTGATAGCGCATGAATTCCTCGCAGGACATGCAGCCGGATGGCTGTCGCGTCGTTTACCCGGGGAGTATGGCACAGCCCGGCGTGATAATCCAGCAAGTCGGAGGGGGGCGATGCAAAGCGAAGCGGCCTGCTGGGGAGGCAGGCCGCCGTTTTGGAGATATGTATCAGCAAAGAAAGGAAGGTATCTTGGAAAAAGCAATAATAGTGCCAAGCTGATAATTTTGTAATATGGCAATATTGCTCATATATTTTCAAGGACGCATCTGTTTTGACGTGAAAAAAGTTGTACTTCCGCAGTGGAAGACAGGATTTTCGGGTCTGTCGCGTAAAAATTCTTGTCCATATAAAGAAAAAGGGGTTCGCATTGCGAACCCCTGAAATCTGGTGGAGCTGAGGAGAATTGAACTCCTGACCTCTTGAATGCCATTCAAGCGCTCTCCCAACTGAGCTACAGCCCCGTGACAAAAAACACTTCTACGCGCCGAGAGGCGCGGCGTCAAGATTTTTTTGCCGAATTCCCGCTCGACCTGCGGCCCCGACTTTGGCATGCTGACCGCGATCTTTCAACTTCGACAGGATGTTCCGCATGTTTACGCCCTTGTTGCTCATGCTTTCCGGGATTTTTCTTGGCTATCTGGGACGTCGCGCCGCGCGTCGCCGTCTCTGGCCGACGGTGTGTCTGCGCCTGTGCGCGCATGCCATACCGCCTGCCGTACTGTTTTTGCTGTTCACGCTGGGAGCGAGCGTCGGCGGCGACAGCGAGTTGTTGCGCGTGCTGCCACAGCTGGGCGGCGTGGCTCTCTGGCTGACCGCGTGCGGCCTGATCGGCAGCTTTGCCTGTGTGCGGCTGATACGTCGCCGCCTGCCGCACGTCCCCGATGCGCCCGCGGCAGCGCCTGTGGAGGCGTCTCCCGTCCGGGAGCCGCTTGTGCGTCGTCTGGCGGCGCTGGCCACAGGGAGCGCCGGTATTCTCGCCTTTTTTGGTCTGGGTCTTGTTCTGGCCCGGGCGGACGTCCTGCCGCCGGTACTGACATCGCACATGTCGGCCCTGTATGCGCTCTATTTTCTGATGACGCTGGTCGGCGTCTCGCTGGGCAGGGATGAGCGTATGGGCGACATTTTGCGGACGCTGCGTCCCCGGACGCTGCTCCTGCCGCTGGCGACGGCGTTCGGCACCTTGCTGGGGTCCGCGCTGGCCTCTCTGGCCGTGGACTACAGTCTGACGGACTGCCTGGCCGTGGGAGCGGGCTTCGTGTATTATTCGCTTTCGTCCGTCATCATTACCATGAGCAAGGGGGCCGAACTGGGCGCCATTGCGCTTATGGCCAATATCACACGGGAATTGCTGACCTTTGCCGCGGCCCCCCTGATTGTGCGCCTGCTGGGGCCCGAATGCCTGATTTCCTGCGGCGGGGCGTCCACCATGGACAGCACGCTTCCCACCGTCGTGCGCCATGCCGGAGTGCAATGGACCTTTATTTCCATTGTCCACGCCATGCTGCTGGATTTCAGCGTGCCGTTTCTGGTACCGTTTCTTTGTTCGCTATGAGGGGGATGGCCGATGTCAAAAATATGTGCTTGAACTATTTTTTAATGGTGTGTATTCTAAATAAATTGCCTATTGGTGCTCCCCGCTGGAGCACTGGCGAAGTTGTATAAGGAGCTCCTGATGGCTGACACAATTTTTTCTCATGTGCGCCTTGATGCGGTTTATACAGCCGTGCCGCGTAAGGAACTTCGTATCGAAGACGAGCTGCCCTATTATGGAAACAGCCTGAAAAAAGTTGAGCGTGCCCGGCGCATGCTCGGTACAGACAAACGTCGCATTGCGTATCCCGACTTGATCGCTTCGGATTTGTGTCAAATCGCGGCCGAGCGGCTTCTTGCCGAGCAGAACGTGGACAGGACATCTCTTGACGCCCTGATTTTTTTGAGCCAATTCCCCGATTTTGATTTACCTGCCACAGCCTGTCGTTTGCAGCATGAGCTTGGTCTGTCAAAACATTGTGCAGCTTTTGATGTTAATCAGGGATGTGCCGGTTTTGTGTATGGACTCTGGTTGGCATCCAGCTTGATTGCGGCAGGTGGATGTCGCAAGGTCCTGCTGCTCACTGGCGATTCTTGTGCGCGGGATACCCGGAATCGTATCATGGCTCCCATTTTTGGGGATGGCGCCAGCGCGGCTCTTGTTTGTCGGGATGAAAATGCCTCTGAAATGCGCTTTTCTCTGGGGACGGACGGGACGGGATTTCGGCATATTATTATACCTGGCGGTCGGGCGATGCTCCCGTATAGCAGAACCTTTGAGGATAACAGGCCGTTCTTCGAAGACGTGGAGGATGCGCTCGGGAATCCGTGGCGTCTTAATGAAGTATTTATGAATGGCGGAGAAATTTTTAACTTTGTCATGACGACAGTCGTCGACCATCTGAAAAATTTTATGCAGCAGGCGCACGTTTTACCGGAAGACGTGGACTGGCTCTTCCTGCATCAGGCAAACAAGCAGATTATAGAGACTCTGGCCGCGCAGGTTGGTATGCCTGTGGAGAAAACGCCAAGTTCGGCTTTCAGCAAATATGGTAATCTGTCTTCATCCTCCATTCCTTCGGCCATGTGCGAACATTTTGGGGGGACATCTGTGACGAGGCAGAAATTGCTTTTATGCGGTTACGGCGTCGGCTTTTCGTGGGCATCATGTCTTCTGGAGGCCGATAATTTGAAATGTGCCCCGGTGATATCCATTGCTCCTGATGACGTTCCCGCCAAATGGACATTGGAACAGTGGAGCGATCTCCTTCGGGGCCGTGAAGACATATAGGAGGAGATGGTATGCAACTTACGGAATTTCTCTTGGTATTTCAGGATATATTGCAGCGAGATGAGCCGCTGGCTGCCGATGATGCCTTGGTAGATATTGAAGAATGGGATTCTCTGGCCGTCATGGCGACTATTGCCTGGTTCGACAGGAATCTGGGAAAGAAACTGACATTCAGGGATTTCAAAGGGCTGAAGTCCGTTGCCGATATCGCGGCCCTGGCCGGGATTGTGCAATGATCGCCTTTGCCGCGGAGGACATCTTCCTCGTTACCGGAGCGAGTTCCGGGATCGGTCGGGAGACGGCTCTGTTGCTCAATCGGCTGGGGGCAACTGTGCTGGCTTCGGGACGAAATTCTGAGCGTCTTGAGGCCATGCGGAGCGCATGCGTCGATCCGAAGCGTATATATCTGGAACCGCTGGATCTGTGTGCGAATCTGGATGCGTTGCCGGCATGGGTGGGCGAGCTGCGGGCGCGTTACGGCAAATTGCGAGGACTTGCCTTTTGCGCCGGCCAGACATGGAATTTGCCCATGTCGCAGCTGTCTGCGGAAACGGGAAGGCGGGCCTTTGATGTGTGTTGTCTGGCCCCGTTGATGACAGCTCGTGGATTTTGTGATCGGAGAAACTGCATCGGCGCCGGGGCATCTGTGGTTTTTGTCGCTGCAGCTGCCGCATGTGATCCTAATCCCGGGCAGGGCGCTTACGGCGCGGCCAAGGCCGGTCTTGTGTGTGCGGCGCGTTGTCTTTCCAAGGAAGTCGCTCCCCGTGGAATCCGTGTCAACTGCGTTTCGCCGGGGCTGGTGGCAACGCCCATGATGGAGGCGACCATCAGGGAGCTTGGGGAAGATTTTGTGCGCCGGGAAGAAGCCGCATATCCGTTAGGATTCGGACAGCCGGAAAATGTGGCCGATATGGTGGCGTTCCTGCTCTCTGATGCTGCGGGGTGGATGACGGGGCAGAATATCCTTCTTTCCGGAGGACGGTAATGATCGATGTCATTATTATCGGCAGCGGTTGTCTTGCCCGCGAGTGTCATGAGTTATGGAAAGACATGCTTCGTGCCGCCCCCGGCTTGGAGCGGATTTACAGATTCCGGGGATTCGTTCGCTGGCAGGGCGAGGATGTCTCTCCGAAAGAGGCGACGCCTCTTCTTGGAGAGGCTGGCTCCTTTCCCATCGGGGAGCGAGACATGTTTGTCATCGGTCTTGCTGAACCGTACATGCGCAAAGCCGCTTACGAGAGTTTCAAGGGCAGGAACGCGTCTTTTCTGACGCTGACTCATCCATGGGCGGCCATTTCTCCAGAAGCCGAAATTGGGGAGGGAAATATATTTCAGCGGTGGAGTACGGTTTTTTGTGACAGTGTTGTCGGCAACGGTAACTATTTCAGCAGCTCAATAAACCTTGCTCATGATGTGACGATGGGCGATTTTAATATGGTGGGGCCTTCTGCTTTTGTGCTTGGGCAGTGTCGTGTCGGCAATGTAAATACCATCGGCGCGCAAAGCGTTCTTTTGCCCAAGGCGCGGATAGGTAACGGCAACACTATTACGCCGGGGAGCATCGTCTACAAGGGATGCGGTAATGGCAGGGTGATGGTGGGAAACCCCGCGCTTGATACAGG
The DNA here is from genome assembly GCA_905215675.1 of uncultured bacterium. GTDB lineage: Bacteria > Desulfobacterota > Desulfovibrionia > Desulfovibrionales > Desulfovibrionaceae > Desulfovibrio. The sequence continues at coordinate 7,317 of CAJMRA010000032.1, forward strand.
CAGTATCATCACACAGCCGCGTATCCAGGAAAAACGTCCCGGAGCAGTCTGATGCGGCAGGTCGTCATTATCGGAAATTCCGGCGCTGCCAGAGAATGTTATGCCCTGTTTCAGGATATCCTGCAGGCCATGCCGTCAATGGCGCAATTCTATGCCTTTAGGGGGTTTTTGAGCTGGAAAGCCTATCCGGGGAATTTGAAACGTCATGCGGAACAGCTGCTGGCGGATGCCGATGCCTATAGCCTGTCGCAGGATGATATTTTCGTGATTGGTATTGGCGATCCGGAGTTGCGGCGTGCCATATACTGCGCTTTCAAGGAGCGAGGAGCCTCTTTCTTGACGCTGATTCATCCGTGGTCGGACGTTGCTCCCGATGTTCATCTTGGAGAGGGAAATATTTTGCAGCGCGGTACTCGCGTGGCGAGCGGATGTACTATCGGTAGTGCCAATTATTTCAATGGCGCTGTTCATATTGCTCCCGGCGTTACTGTCGGCGATTACAATTTTGTCGGCCCTGGAGCGCTGTTGCTTGAAAAAAGTAGGCTGGGGAGCAGGAACAGTCTTGGCGTGCGCAGCATTCTTCAGGTCGGGAGTTCCATTGGCGACGGCAATATGATTACGCCCGGCAGTGTCGTTTGCGGCGCGCATGGTGATCGGAGCCGTATGGCGGGCAATCCGGCTGTTGTTCTGGGCGAAATGGACCGCTGAATTTTCCTGCACCCGGATGCGAGGCGTCCCGTGCGCAGAGAAGATGGTGGAGAGAAAAGAGGAGTATTGCGAAAAAATTGTCATTGCTGATGGGGAACTCCTGATGACGGCGGTGTAAGCGTCCCCACCGGCCATTCGGCAGCGCGGGAATCCCCTGTTTTTCTCTACGCGTCTCGGCAACGTCTTGGACTCTCATGGAGCAGTATTCTCTCTGTTTCGTCGCCGGATTGCGGGGGGCGGCCCTGTGACGCTGACAGATTCGGATATGACGTGTTTTGTTATGAGTACGCGGGAAGCCATGTCCATGGTGTCGGATACGAAGGAACTGGCTGCGATCATGATTGACCGGCGGGCTCCGCTCTACGGACGCAGATCGGAAGATATCCCGGTGAAAATTATTGATCCCTAACCTGGAGAAACGCTGTCGAAGAACTGCTGACGGAAGAGGAATGACACCGTTCTCCGGAGTTGGATCATTTTTTTGTCATTTTGTCGGCTTTCCGCGATTATTATGACAATTTTTGTTTCGTGTAGACAATATTTTATGTCTGAAGTGTTCCCTTTTACGCCGGTGGCGTGCTGATGTGCCCTGATGAAGGTCGCAGTAATAGAGAGCTTCCCGATTCACTTTTATGGACAGCATACGTAAAATATAAGCCTTGTCCATTCGAGAAAGCGCTTATGGACAGTATTCCACGGCCGGAGTTCCGCGGGTAAATCCCGCCAGGGAGTCCCGGTTTTCAAAATCCACAGAATACCATTGAACATGAGACTATCATCTTTACGCTTTCGTCCTCTGGTCTCAGTCTTTTTCTTTTCAAATATGGACCGATGATCCCTCACTTTTCATTTGAATATCATGTCTGCTCATGACAAACAGGAAAGCTGGCGTCATTTAGAGCGTTTCACCTTTGAAAAAGGTGAAACGCGAGGCAGCGGCACAGCGCCGCCCGGCCCGAAGCGAGCGGAAAAAACGGGTTTTTCCGCGAAACGACAGGCCGTATGGTTTGAAACGCGCAGCGTTTCAAACTGAAATTGCTCTATTGTTCCGGCAGGGGAGCTTGCGCGTTTTGGAAAATCCTGTCCGCCAGCTTGCGGTGGGCGGCGGGCAGGGCAATGTCGTTCAGTTCTTCCGGCGCAAGCCAGCGGCAGGCCGTGGCGGCGGTGAGAACCTCCGGCAGGGGGCGGCCTTCGGCATCGCGCAGGGATGTTGCGTTTTCGTCTTCCAGCTCCAGGCCGAAACAGTGCAGGGTGACGCGGAAGGTCGTATAGCCGTGACGGATGATGCCGTACGGCCGGCGTACGCGCACGGCAAAGCCGGTTTCTTCCCGGAATTCGCGTACGACGGCTTCCGCCGGGCTTTCGTCCGCTTCCACGCGGCCGCCGGGAAACTCCCAGAGGCGGGCCCATGCGCCGGTATTGAGGCGCTGCTGGAGAAAAATCTTGCCGCGGCAGGAAAGCACGCCGCTGGCCACGGTCAGCGGCACGATGGGGGGCTTGCGTCCGGGCACGGGGCGTTCATGAACGATGCCCAGATGCCGGGCCGTGCAGAAGCGCTCCAGCGGGCAGACGTCGCAGCGCGTCTTCTTGCCGCAGATCAGCGCCCCCAGTTCCATCATGGCCTGATTGTGTTCCCGCGCCCGTCCGGGGGGCAGAAGTTTTTCCGCCCATCGGCGGATGGTCGAGGCTGCGGGCTCCTGCTTGACGGGACTGTCCACATCGAAAAGGCGCGCGACGACGCGTTCCACATTGGCATCTACGCAGGCGACGGGCCTGTTGAAGGCGATGCTGGCAATGGCCGCCGCCGTATAGGGGCCGATGCCGGGCAGGGCGCGCATGGCCTCCGGCGTTTCGGGGAAAACGCCGCCCTGTTCCATGATGTGCCGGGCTGCCCGGTGCAGGTTGCGGGCCCGGTTGTAGTAGCCGAGTCCCTCCCAGGCGTGCAGGACGTCTTCTTCCGGGGCCGCCGCCAGCGTCGCCACGTCGGGGAATCGCGTCATCCAGCGGCGGAAATAGGCGACGCCGCGTTCCATCTGCGTCTGCTGGAGCATGACTTCGGAAATCCAGACCTCGTACGGCGTATAGCGTTCCCGCCAGGGCAGGGGGCGCTTGTGGCCCGCGAACCAGTCGAGCAGGGCTTCCCGCAAGGCATCGAGATGCTCCTCCGGGGGCTGATGGCCGGGAGGGGGAACCGCTCCGCCGGGCGTGGAGGCCGGCGGCCGTGCCGGAACATTTTCCGGTTCGATGCGCGGACCGGCGCTCTGGAAAAGGGAATGCTGTGTCATGGGCGCAGCCTACACCGACGACGTCGCGTTGTCATCCTGCCGCCATGTCCGCCTTTTGCGGCCTTGCCGTCCCGTGACGGACGGGCTATAGTGGGCCCGCCCGCGGGCCGTGCGCGCACGGTCGGCAATACCACTTGAGGAGATGTTTTCATGGCTGAAAATCCCATTGTGCTGCTTGAAACGACTTCCGGCGACATCCTGATCGAGCTCTATCCCGACAAGGCCCCGGAAACCGTCAAGAATTTTCTGCAATACGTGGATGACGGCTTTTACAACAATACCATTTTCCACCGCGTCATCCCCGGCTTCATGATTCAGGGCGGCGGCATGGGCGCGCGCATGGACGAAAAGACGACCCGCGAACCCATCAAGAATGAGGCCGACAACGGCGTGAAGAACGAGCGCGGCACCATTGCCATGGCCCGCACCATGGAGCCGCACAGCGCGTCCGCCCAGTTCTTCATCAATCTTGTGGATAATGATTTCCTGAATTTCAGCGAGCCGACCATCAACGGCTGGGGCTATTGCGTGTTCGGCAAGGTGACGGACGGCATGGACGTGGTGGACAAGATCGCCAAGGTGAAGACCAAGAGCGTGGGCATTCATGAAAACGTGCCCGTGGATCTGGTCATGATCACCGGCGCCAGCCGCTTTGAATAGGGCGAAGCCGCGACATCCGAAATGCCGTCATTTCGGGCGTCGTCTTCTGTCTTGCTGACGGGGGAGGGAGTCTGCCGGGGAAAGGATGCTTCCTTCTCCGGCCGGTTTCCTCTCCCTCTTTTGTTTCGGGGGGCGAGTCCCCCACGGAGGAATGAGCATATGAAAAAACATCTTGCGGGCGCCCTGATCGGCCTTGCGCTGCTGGCCGGACAGAATGCCCTTGCCGCGGACGATAACGAACGCATCAATCCCGATTACATCTGCGCGCAGTATCTGGCGCTGGCGTCCACCTCGCCGGAGGGTCCTCTCTTTCAGGCCTTGCAGATAGACGGCTTCGTCAGCGCGGAGCAGGGTACGACCTGGGCGGACCCCGATACCGTCAAGGGGCTGATGACGGCCGTCTACGCCATGTGCGAGGAACATGCGACGGAACCCGTGGCGGTCCAGTGGGAACAGGTCAAGCGCATGATCGAGGAACCTGTTGAAAAGCCGTGGGATGCGGATACGACGCTGTGCCGTCGCCTTAACGACAATCCCGACGACGGCAGCGGCTTCATCGTCTGGCTGGATGCCTATAACCGGCAGTACAGCGTCACAAAGAAATCCATTCTGAACAGCGACAAGGACATTCAACGTTTTATCGCCAACTGCAAGCAGCGCCCTGACGACAAGATGATTGATGTGTTGCGGGATTCGCTGCCGAAATAGAGCGTTTGGCCTTTGAAAAAGGCAAAACGCGAGGCGGCGGCATGCAGCGCCGCCCGGCCCGAAGCGAGCGGAAAAACCGCATTTTCCCGCGAAGCGACAGGCCGTATGGTTTGGAACGCGCAGCGTTTCAAACGGAAGATGCTCCAGTGATACCCGCCGCCGTTGCGCAAGCCCCGAAAGGGGCTTTTTTTTAGAGTGTTTCACCTTTTTCAAAGGTGAAACGCGAGGCGGCGGCACAGCGCCGCCCGACCCGAAGTGAGCGGAAAAACCGTATTTTTCCTGCGAAGCGACAGGCCGTATGGTTTGGAACGCGCAGCGTTTCAAACTGAAATTGCTCTAAGAGGGACAAGGGCAAATAAAAAGGCCGTCCTTGCGGACGGCCCTGTTTCTTCTGGTGGAGCTGAGGAGAATTGAACTCCTGACCTCTTGAATGCCATTCAAGCGCTCTCCCAACTGAGCTACAGCCCCATAATGGGTATGTGATGTTCCTTGCGGAACGCGACATGGGTCTTGGGGGACTCATGCTCCGGCATGCGCCGTGGAAAAACTGGTGGAGCTGAGGAGAATTGAACTCCTGACCTCTTGAATGCCATTCAAGCGCTCTCCCAACTGAGCTACAGCCCCACGGCAAGAACGGACTTTGCCTGAACAGCGCCGTTCTGTCAATCAAAAAGTGAAAACTTTTTGTCGCTGTTTCGTATAAAGGGCCTGAACCATCGTACAGGCCCCTGTACAGGCTTGGTGGGTCGTGCGGGGATCGAACCTGCGACTCTCTGCTTAAAAGGCAGATACTCTACCTACT
>CAJMRA010000033.1 GCA_905215675.1 uncultured bacterium
GACAGGCCGTATGGTTTGAAACGCGCAGCGTTTCAAACTGAAATTGCTCTATTTTGGGGGGAAGGCAAAACGCCCTATTCCGGGGCGTCGGGGTGCCAGTGGGGTTCGTTGCCGCGCGGATGAATATGGGTATGGCTGTGCCGGAAGTCCGGGGCGCAGGGGAGCAGGCGGCCGTCCCGGATGGTCATGTAGCTGTCACAGACGCGGGAGAGAAAATCCCAGTCATGGGAAATGACGATGCGCGCCGTGTCCAGACGGCACAGAATGTCGGTGATGCGCTGCCGGGCCGTCATGTCCAGCCCGTTGGTGGGTTCGTCCAGCAGCAGGGCTTCCGGCTGCATGGCGAGAACGGTCGCCAGGGAGACGAGTTTTTTTTCGCCGCCGGACAGGCGATGCGTCAGGCGCTCTTCAAAGCCGTCGAGGCCGAGGGCGCGCAGGGTCCGCAGGGCCGTTTCCCGCGCTTCGTCGGGCGCGCAGCCCAGATTGAGCGGACCGAAGGCCACGTCTTCAAGCACGGTGGGAAAAAAGAGCTGATCCTCGGCATGCTGGAGGACAAAGCCGACCTTGCAGCGCAGGGCGTGAAAATCCCTTTCTCCGCGCAGTTCCCGCCCGTGAAAGAGAACGACGCCCTGCTGCGGCTGCAACAGACCGGTGATGCAGCGGAAAAGCGTTGTCTTGCCGCTGCCGTTGGGGCCGTACAGGCCCATATGCCGTCCGGCGACAAGGGAAAAGTCGACATCCTTCAGGACGGGACGCGGGCCGTCTTCGTGGTCGTAGGCAACGGAGATGTGCTTGAGCTGAAATATGGCGGAGTCCTGAGGCTGCATCAGCGTATTCCCGCATATTCTGTCCAGAGGATGCCCGCCAGACAGAGCAGAAGTCCAAGGGAAAAAGCAATATCAAGCGGGCCCACTGAAAAGCGGGCCACGGAATGGAAGCGTCCGGCAAAGCCGCGCAACAGCATGGCCTCGCGCGTGCGCCGGGCCCGCTCATGGCTGCGCACCAGCAGCAGCCCCAGCAGCGAGGCAAACGTGCGGTAGGTGTGCATGTCGCTGCGGGGGCGGAAGCCGCGCAGGCGCGCCGCCGTCATGAGCGTGCGCCATTCTTCGGCCAGCAGGTGCACATAGCGTCCCGTGAACAGAAAGAGAAACACGAGCTTGCGGGGACAGCGCAGACGCTCCAGCGCATGCCCGAATTCCGAAGGCGGCATGGTGGCGATCAGGGCAAGAAAGGCGCAGACCACGGCGTTGGACTTGAGCGTCACCAGAAGGGAAAGGCGGATGCCCTCGGCGGTGACATTCAGGAATCCCCATTGCCAGACGGACGTCCCCGGCGTCGTCCAGGGCGTCGTCAGCCAGAGAAAAAGAATGAAGGCATTGACGGCGGCCAGACGACGCAGCAGGGGACGCAGCGGGGGGCGGGCAAGCGGCAGCAGACAGACTCCCAGTCCCAGCCCCAGCGCGGCGGAGGTCAGCTGATGCAGCGGTGCCAGCGTAACGGCCAGCGCCGCCGCCAGCAGCAGACGCAGACGCGGGTCCCGCCGCCGCAGAAAGGAGGGGCGCACAAAGGGGTGATCGAACATGGGCGCATGTTACGGGCGACGACGGGCAAAGTACAGTCCCATACCCGCCAGTCCCATGATCCAGCCCAGACCGCCGATAATGTCCTGAAGGCGCGGTCCTTCCTGTCCGCGTGCCGCCAGTTCCCGGCGAATGGGACCGAGCTGGCGCTCCAGCGCCGCGTTGACGACGGCGGTCAGTTCTTCCCGCGTCAGGGTCAGGGGCTGTGTGGCGGTGGCGTCCGTCCGGGACGGCGTGCCCGCGCCCGTGGTCGTGGTCGCGGGCGCGGGCGTCGGCGGCGACGCGGAACCGGCGGCCGGAGAGATTCCGGCAAATTCGGCGGCCTCCATGCGCCATTCGTTCTGATGGCCTTCCCCCGCATTGATGCGGATGCGCAGGCCGTGTCCGTTGCGGACGGCCTGCGGCACGGGAAAGGCAAAGCGACCGTCGTCGTCGGTGGTTCCGCGCAGCAGTTCGCCGCCGTCGGCATCGTCAAGGACAATGACGGTTCCGCCCTTGACCGGGGAATTGCGGCGGAAGCTGCATTCCGTCACGACGGTATCGCCTTCCAGCCAGGCAAAGATATTGACCCGATGCGCCTGAGCGGCGTCGGCGCGGCACAGGCACAGAACGGCGAACAGGAGGGCGGCGGCAAGGCGGGCGCGGCCCCGCAACAGGGAGAAAATGCTCATTGATTCCGACTCCGGGAAGCGTCCGGCTGCGCCATGCGCAGCATTTCCGGGCGGACGCGTGCGATAAAGGACACCGTAAACATGGTGATCACCCCTTCCACCAGCATGATCGGCGCATGCGCGGCCAGCAGGAGACCGGCGGCCGTCTGAAAGCCTTCGTCCGTAAAGGCCAGCGCCAGCGCCGTCAGCACGGCGGCCAGGGCCACGCCGAGCATGCCGCCGCAGAAGGCGGCGACGCGCAGTCCGGTCGTTCCGGGAAAGACGCGCCGGATGCCCCGGTAGGCATACCATGCGAGAACGCCGGAAAAGCCCATGGTGAAGGTATTGACGCCCAGCACGGTGATGCCGCCGAACTGGAACAGCAGGGCCTGCAGCAGCAGCGCCACGAGGATGGAGGGAAAGGCCGCCCAGCCCAGCAGCACGCCCACCAGCCCGTTGAGTACAAGATGCGTGCTGGCAAGACCTATGGGCACATGAATGAGCGAGCCCACGAAAAACGCGGCCGAAAGAATGCCCACGCCGATCAGCCGGTCATATTCCAGCTTGCGCAGGCCCAGCGCCGTTCCGGCAACGGCCAGTACCGCCCCGGTTCCCAGAACGGCGGGTGAAAGAACGCCTTCCGCAATATGCATGGCAGGTTGCTCTCCGTTGGTGATTGCCGCGCTCCGGGCGGGAGAATGGACGAGATTGTCGGCGGACGATCGCCCGGATACCGTCCCGGAGCATGTTCAGTCTGAAACGCGTTGCGTTTCAAATCATACGGCCTGTCGTTTCGCGGAAAAAGCGCGGTATTTCCGCGAAACGACAGGCCGGGCGGCGTTATGCCGTCGTCTTATTTGCCGCGGGGAGCGACAAATTCCATCCAGAGGACGGCCCCGAGTTCCACATCCTTGGGGCTGCCCTTGTAGTCCATCTTTTCGGCGGCGGTGTTCAGCGCGGCAAAGCCCCACCATCCGGCCCACGGGACGCTGTAGGAAAAGACGCCGTTTTCATCGGCCTTGATGGTCTGCGTCACAAAATAGGCGTTGGGCGGCGTGTGGCGCTGTCCCTTGTTGTAGCATTCCACCTCGACGAGAGCGCCGGGCACGGGCTTGCCGTCCAGCAGCACGCGTCCCTGAAAGAGGTTGCCCGCATAATTGGCAAAGGGGCGCGTCAGCGGTTCGATTTCCGTTTTCAGGCCCAGGGGTTCGTCCCAGCCCTCTTCATCGCCGAAAGCTCCCACAATGGTCTTGGTATAGTGAATGATATAGCAGTCTTCGGCAGGCTCGAAATAGGGCGTCGGTTCCATGGCGAACTGATAGACGCCGGGGCGTTTCAGCGTATAGGAGGCCTGCCATGCCTGATGCCCCATGACCTTTGCCGGGGCGAGCAGTTTCCCGAGGTCTTCCTTTTTGCCGCCCACGGTGACGCTGAAGGCCTTGGGAGCGGCCATGTCCATGCCCTGCATTTCCATGGGATGGGAGAAGGACAGTTCCAGCTTGAGGGCGGCGTCCTTCTTTTCCATGACGCTGGAGGACGAAGGGATGATCATGCCGAAATGGGCCTCGGCCTGCGAGGCGCAGCAAAGCAGCAGGGCCAGGCCCGCGCAGCACGTTTTCCACATGGGAGTATTCTCCTGACGGTTGCGGGTGAATCAAGACGGGCCACGGGCCCGGCGGCGCATATGCAGGGCATAGGTAACACGATTTTTAAAAAGATAGCAACAAGAGAAATCAGGGCCGCCGGAAAGACGGCTCCTTTTGCGCGGAAAAACGCGCTTTTTCCGCGAAGCGGCAGGCCGTATGATTGGAAACGCAACGCGTTTCAAGCTGAAAATACCCTTGACGGCTGCGGAAGCGGGGCCGAAAAGGCCGGGCCGGAAAGTGCGGGATCGAAAACGGAAGTCCGATCCCGCCTTCCTGCCGGAATGCGTTCGGCGCGTGGTGGAAAGGCGTCCGGGCCGTGCGGACCGGCGATGAAAGCGGGAGGCGATGCTCCCCCAGGTCGCGGCCGGGGACGTCAGGAAAGACGGTACTTGAAGTCTTCGTAGCCGAAACTTTTCAGAAGCCCGAACGAGGCCGAGGCCAGCGGGTCCGCCGCCCCGGGGGCGGCGTCCAGAACGCCGATGGAGGGCAGGCGCAGGCCGTTGAAGGTCGTCGTCTTGACCATGCTGTAAATGGCCATGTCGGCAAAGACAAGCCGCTGTCCCGGTTCCAGCGGCGCGGCAAAGGCGTATTCCCCGATGACGTCCCCGGCAAGGCAGGACTTCCCGGCAAGGCGGCAGGACCAGGCTTTTTCCCCGGGCTGTCCCGCCGTTTGCCAGCGGCCGTTTTCCTGCGCCATCACGTTGGGGCGGTAGGGCATTTCCAGCACGTCGGGCATGTGACAGGCGGCGGAAGTGTCCAGAACGGCAACGGGCATGTCGGCTTCCACGACGTCCAGCACGGTGGCGACAAGCCAGCCCGCATTGAGGGCGACGGCTTCGCCGGGTTCCAGATAGAGGCGGTCGGCATAGGTGGCGCGGAGCCGGGAGACGGTGCGACACAGGAGATCGACGTCATAGCCGGGCCGGGTGATGTGGTGGCCTCCGCCCATGTTCAGCCAGCGGCAGGCGCGCAGGTACGGCGCAAATTTTTGTTCCACGGCTTCCACGGTACGGGCGGCGGCGTCGGCGTCCTGTTCGCACAGGGTGTGCCAGTGCAGACCGGTAAGTCCGTCGGGCAGGCTGTCGGGCATGTGACGCGGCCGGATGCCCAGACGGGAGCCCGGCGAGCAGGGATTGTATATGGCGACGGCCCCTTCCGAATGTTCGGGATTGATGCGCAGTCCGCAGGTCACCATCCTGCCGGGCGCTCCGGCGGCCAGCGCGGCGGCGTTGTGGGCGGCGATGGTCGGCGCGAAGCGGTTCCACTGCGTCATCGAATTGAAGGTGATGTGATCCGCCAGCGACAGCAGTTCGGCCATTTCCTCGTCGCTCCAGGCGGCGGCAAAGGCGTGCACCTCGCCGCCGAAGCATTCGCGGGCGAGGCGGGCTTCATCCACGGAGCTGGCGCAGGCGCCGTACAGGGGCCCCTGCCCGCCGTGCGCGGGATCGCGCGTCAGCAGGGGAAAGACGCCCCAGGCGGCAAAGCCCTTGAGGGCCAGCAGGATGCGCGCGCCGCAGCGTTCCTGCACGTCCCGCAGGATGGCGGCGTTGGCGGCAAGACGCGGCGCGTCGATGACGAAACAGGGCGAGGGAACGCGGTCGGCGTCCTGAAGAAGTTGCAGGTAGTCCATAGGCGTGCTGTGGTATGCCCGGGAAACGCGCATGGCGTCTGTTCGGGCGGTGGAGAGGTGAACGCCATGCCGGGCGTGCGGCAGGCCGTGTGGTTTGCAACGCCTTGCGTTGCAAACTGAAAAGGCTCCGGGACGGGCGTTGCGGCAACGGCCGGCAAGGGAAGGTCTTCGCTTCCCCGCGAGGGGGAGAACGTCGCGGAGGCCGTCGTTCCCGGCTGTTGCGCCGCGCGGCGGGGAAGTGCCGCGCGGCGGGGATATTTCTTGTCTACGGCTTTCGGGGATCGTAGACGCACTGCCAGGGCAGGCCGTAGCGGTTGAGATCGGCCATGAAGGGATCGGGATCCATCTGTTCCATATTCCAGACGCCCGCCTGCAGCCACAGGCCGGAAAGCATCATCTTGGCGCCGATCATGGCCGGGACGCCGGTGGTGTAGGAAATGGCCTGCGAGCCGACTTCGGCGTAGCACGCCTCATGATCGCAGACGTTGTAGATATAGACGGTCTTCGGCTTGCCGTCCTTGACGCCCTGCATGACGTTGCCGATGCAGGTCTTGCCCCGGGTGAGCGGGCCGAGGGAGGCGGGATCGGGCAGGAGCGCCTTGAGGAACTGAATGGGCACGATTTGCTGTCCCTGATAGTCCACGGGATCAATGCGGGTCATGCCCACGTTGCCGAGTACCTTCAGGTGGTTGAGATAGTTTTCGGAGAAGGTCATCCAGAAACGGGCGCGCCGGATGCCCTTGAGATTGCGGACCAGCGATTCCAGTTCCTCATGGTACATGAGGAAGCATTTCTTTTCGCCGATGCCCTCGGGGAAGGCATAGCTCATGGACCACGACAGCGGATCGGTTTCCACCCATTCGCCGCGCTCCCAGTAGCGGCCGCGGGCGGTCACTTCGCGGATATTGATTTCCGGGTTGAAGTTGGTGGCGAAGGGCTGGCCGTGATCGCCCGCGTTGCAGTCGATGATGTCCAGCACATGCACTTCGTCCAGCTCGTGCTTGAGCGCCCACGCGGCAAAGACGTTGGTCACGCCGGGATCGAAGCCGGAGCCGAGCAGCGCGGTGAGACCGGCTTCGCGGAAACGCTCCTGATAGGCCCATTGCCACTTGTATTCAAACTTGGCGGTATCCAGCGGTTCGTAATTGGCGGTATCAAGGTAATGCACGCCGCATTCGAGGCAGGCGTCCATGATGTGCAGGTCCTGATAGGGCAGGGCGATGTTGGCCACCATGGCGGGCTTGACGTTGCGGATGAGTTCGCACAGCTCGGGAACGTTGTCGGCGTCCACCTGCGCGGTGGCGATGTCCACGCCGTAGCGCTGCTTCACGCTTGCGGCAATGTCGTCGCAGCGCTTTTTGGTGCGGCTGGCAAGGGTGATCTTGCCGAAGGCGTCCTCGTCCCTGGCGGCCTGCGCCATCTTGTGGGCCACGACGCTGCCGACGCCGCCCGCGCCGATGATCAGAATATCCTTGGACATGGCGTGCACTCCCTGTTGTCTTGAAGGTTGTGGGGGCGCGGCGCACCGCGCGGCGGGGCCGCCGGGGCCGCGGAAGCGAGTGTTGCCGCATGCGCACGGCGTTTCTTGTTCTAGACGGCGGATGTCGCCGCGTCAAGGCGGGGTCCGCCCTTGTGACGCAAAAGAAAAACGGGACGCCCGGAAGGGCGTCCCGTCCATGATTTTCCGGCGAAAGGCCGTTAGGCGTTTTCGCTTTCCTCGAACTTCTGCTTCAGCAGATCGCCGAGGCTCTGACCGGCTTCCTGGGGACCGGCATGGAATTCCTTGGGCTTGCGGCGATCGTCGTCGTCGCCCTTGATCTGCTTGATGGAGAGGCCGAGGCGGCGTTCTTCGGCGCTGACGTGGATGACCTTGGCTTCGATTTCCTGGCCTTCCTTGTACATTTCGGCAGGCGTCTTGACCTTCTTGCTGGAAAGTTCGGACACATGCACGAGGCCTTCGATGCCTTCTTCCACTTCAACGAACAGACCGAAGTCCGTGATATTGGTCACGATGCCCTTGACGGTGCAGCCCACGGGATAGGTGGCGGGCACATGGCCCCACGGATCGTCCACCAGCTGCTTGATGCCGAGGGTGAACTTCTCGTTTTCCTGATCCACGGTCAGGACCTTGGCCTGCACGGTGTCGCCGACCTTGTAGATTTCGTTGGGATGGCGGACCTTCTTGGTCCAGGAAATGTCGGACACGTGAATGAGGCCGTCAATGCCGTCTTCGATGCCGATGAACATGCCGAATTCGGTGATGTTCTTGATGACGCCTTCAAGCACGGTGCCTTCGGGATACTTTTCGGCCACCAGTTCCCAGGGATTGGGACGCACCTGCTTCATGCCGAGGCTGATGCGCTTCTTTTCGCCGTCCACACCGAGGATGACGACTTCCACTTCGTCGCCGGTGTGCACCATCTGGGAAGGATGACGCAGCTTGCGGGTCCAGGACATTTCGGAGATGTGCACCAGACCTTCCACGCCGGGTTCCAGTTCCACAAAGGCGCCGTAATCCACAAGGTTGGTCACCTTGCCGGTCACCTTCTTGCCTTCGGGGAAGCGGGCGGAGATGTCCTGCCACGGATCGGGCACGAGCTGCTTCAGGCCGAGGGAGACCTTGTTGTTTTCGCGGTCGAAGGAAAGGACCTTCAGGGTCAGGTCCTGACCCATGGTGATCATTTCCTTGGGATGACGGATGCGCTTCCAGCTCATGTCGGTGATGTGCAGGAGACCGTCGAGGCCGCCGAGGTCCACGAACACGCCGTATTCGGTGATGTTCTTGGCCTTGCCGTGCACGATCTGGCCCTCTTCGAGGGTGCGCAGCAGATCCTGACGCTTGGAATCGCGTTCCTCTTCAAGCAGCACGCGGCGCGACACGATGACGTTGCTGCGGCGGCGGTTGATCTTGAGCACGCGGAATTCGAATTCCTGATTGACAAGAGCGTCCATATCCGGCACGGGGCGCAGATCCACGTGCGAACCGGGCAAAAACGCCTCGACGCCGCCGATGTCCACCGTATAGCCGCCCTTGATGCGGCGTACGATGTGGCCCTTGATGACCCGATTGTTCTCCTGCACGTCTTCCAGCTGATCGAAGACCTGCATGCGCTTGGCTTTTTCAAAGGAGAGAGTGATGGTGCCTTCATTTTCATTCTTGCGCACCACGTACACGTCAACCTTGTCGCCCACCTTCACATTGATGTTGCCGGCGGCGTCGCGGAATTCGGCGGCGGGAATCTGCCCTTCGGACTTGAAGTTCACGTCCACCAGGACATTGTCGTCATTGACGCGGACGATTTCACCTTTGACGATGGAGCCTTCTTCGAGGTCGCCAAAGTCGGGGTTGAGGTAGTTTTCAAGGGCACTTTCGAAAGAAATTTCATTCTCATGCCCGGTTGCATTGTCTGCCATGCTGCCATGCCTCCAAATAATCTGCCCCGGTAAGGGGTGGTGGTAAAAACTAGCAGAAGGCGTGACGAAGTACAAGCGCAAAAATGGGATGCGGGACGGCGTGTTCCGGCGGAAACGGGGATCAGCCTATGGGGAGCTGCGCCTCGGCGTAGTCGTACAGGCGGGAGCGCTGCAGGCTGCGCACGGCCATGAGCAGGGCCAGCAGGCCCACGCGCCCGGCAAACATGTTGACGATGACGATTCCCTTGCCCATATCGGTGAGTTCGCCGGTGAAGTTGAGGGAAAGCCCCACGGTGCCCAGGGCGGAAACGACCTCGAAAAGCAGGCGCAGCAGGGGAACGTCGCCGCCGCCGCTGCGGTCCAGAATGCCGCCTTCGCTGAGACTGAGCAGCAGCGTGGAAACCATGATCAGCAGCGTATACAGGAAGAAGATGGTCAGCGCCCGCGTGAGGTTTTCCGCTGGGACGCCGCGCCCCTCAAGGACGATCTGGCGCTCGTTGCGGCACTGGGCCGCGACGTAGCCCGCCAGAACGCGGAAGGTGACGACCTTGATCCCCCCCGCGCAGGACCCGGAACTGCCGCCGATGAACATCAGCACGCAGAGGATCAGCAGGCTGGCCTCGCTGTAGGCCGTCATGTCTATGGTGTTGAAGCCCGCCGTGCGGGCCACGACGGAATGAAAAAGGGAAACCATGCCCAGCAGCGTCCCGTCCCCCACGCTCAGTTCGTTGCCCGGCCTGCGCCATTCGATGAGAAAGAGCAGCGCGGCCCCGGCGACGATCAATGCGGCGGAGGTCTTGAGCACCAGTCGGCTGAAACGGCTGTAGCAGGCGGTTTCCGCGCCGACGCGCCCGCGCGAGAGGATGCCCAGCGTTTCCCGCAGGACCGTGAAGCCGAGACCCCCCAGAATGACGGCCAGGCAGATCACGGCGTTGACGCCCGCATGATCGCGGTAAAAGACAAGATTGTCCGGCCGCAGGGCGAAACCCGCGTTGCAGAAGGCCGAGACGGCATGAAACAGCGCCCTGAACGGCGTGAAATAGGCGGGATCGCAGCAGTGGAGCAGCACGGCGGCCGTGATCTCGATGCCCGCGGTGATGGCCGCGACTTCCCGCAGGAAGCGCCGGAGATCGAAGGTGTCGCCCAGCAGGGCCTGCGTGACGGCCTCGCGGCTGGTGAAGGGAACCGCGCGCCGCCAGAGCAGAAAGATCAGGCTGGTATAGGTCATGACGCCGAGCCCGCCCGTCTGGATCAGCAGAAGCAGGATTCCCTGTCCCAGCGGGGAAAGCACGCTGCCGACGTCCACGGGGGAAAGCCCCGTCACACAGACGGCGGACGTGGAGATAAAGAAGGCGTCCACCCAGCGCAGGGTCTGTCCCGGCATGTGGCTCGCGGGCAGTTGCAGGGCGCAGGCGCCCAGCAGGATGACGGCAAGAAAGGAATAGACGGGCCAGGTGAGGGGGCTGAAAATGCGGTGCTGTCGCATGGTTCCTGCTGTAGGCCAATCCGGCGAGGAATGCAAATATGCCGGACTTTACAGCGGGAAAAAGGATTGCTACCATCCCCGCCACTGGAATACGCCCCGCGCCGCAAGGCGCGCGGGCGGCGCAATGCAAAGCTGGGGGAGCCGGGCCCGGGATCGTTCCTTCGTGAACGTCTTTCGGTGGGACGGCTGAGAGTGGGCGCAGCGCCCAGACCCCATGAACCTGACGCAGTTCGTACTGTCGTAGGGAAGCTTTCCGGGTCGTTCGTATCCATTCCCCACGGTCGCGGGCGCGTCGTAACCCGCCGCGCGCCCCGTGCGCACGGCCGCGAGGCTCGTTTCCATGTCTCTCCGTTCTCAGAATGCCGCCCTGAATTCGCTTCTGGACGCCCATCTCGCCTCCCTTGCCGAGGCGGAACAGCTCGCTCCCTCCCTCATCCTTGACGCCCTCGAAGCGGGCAGCATGGTGCTTCTCGGCAATCCCGCCCATGCCGGACTGCGGCCGCTGCTTGTGGGGCAGCCCTCACGGGTCAAGGTCAACGCCAATATCGGCACGTCCCCCCTCTGCAACTGCGTCAATACCGAACTGCGCAAAATCAGGACCGCCATTGACAGCGGCGCGGATACGGTCATGGATCTGTCCATTGCCGGGGACCTCGACGCCATCCGCCGCGGCATGCTGGAAGCCTGTCCCCTGCCGCTCGGCACCGTGCCCATGTACGCCGTGGGCCAGCGCCTGCTGGATGCCGAACGCGACGTGGCCACCATGCAGCCGGACGAGCTGTTCGAGGAAATTGCCCGGCAGGCGCGTCAGGGCGTGGACTTTATGACCGTGCATTGCGGCCTGTCCCTGCGCGGCGCGGAAATGGCCGTGAAGCAGAAGCGCGTCATGGGCATCGTCTCTCGCGGCGGCTCCATGCTGGCGCGCTGGATGCTGGAAAACAACCGGGAAAATCCCCTGCTGGAATATTTTGATCGTCTGCTGGACGTCTGCCGCGAATACAACGTCACCCTTTCCCTGGGCGACGGCCTGCGCCCGGGCGCGGGCGTGGACGCGGGCGACGCGGCCCAGTGGGAAGAAGTCATCAATCTGGGACGGCTCGCGGCCTACGCGCTGGAACGCGGCGTACAGTGCATGATTGAAGGTCCCGGCCACGTGCCCATGAATCAGGTGCGCACCCAGATTCAGGGGATCAAGCGCCTGACCAACAACGCGCCGCTGTACGTCCTCGGCCCCCTGACCATCGACAGCGCGCCCGGCTACGATCATATCGCCGGGGCCATCGGCGGGGCCATGGCCGTGGAAGCCGGGGTGGACTTCCTCTGCTACCTGACGCCCGCGGAACATCTGACCCTGCCCGACGAGGCCGACGTGCGCGCGGGCGTGCTTGCCTCCCGCGTGGCGGCACAGGCCGGGGAGGTGGCGCTCGGCCGTCCCCATGCCCTGGCCCGCGAGGCGGCCATGAACGCCGCCCGCAAGGCCCTCGACTGGGACGGCATGCGCAAGGCCGCCCTCGACCCCCTGCAACTGGACGCCCGCCGCGAAGCCCACAAGCACGAAGACGTCTGCGCCATGTGCGGCAAGTTCTGCGCCGTCAAGATGCTGCAAGGCAAATAGCTCGGCTGCCGGGGGGAAGGGAAACCCCTCCGCTCGCGCGGGAGGGGTTTCCCTT
>CAJMRA010000034.1 GCA_905215675.1 uncultured bacterium
CGGCGCTGTGCCGCCGCCTCGCGTTTCACCTTTTTCAAAGGTGAAACGCTCTAATCCCGGAATCGTCCGATCACCAGCTGATCGAGGGACAGCTTGGGAACGTGATGGACGCCTGCGGCATCGCGCCAGTAGGCAAGCTTGCCGTCGGCGGGAACGGGAGCGATTTTTCTTGTTTCCGCAGCCTTGCCGAGACCGAGCACAAGACGTGGCGCCAGATTCTCGGGAATGCGGCACAGGGCGCGGCAGGCATCGGCGTCGAAACTGGCCAGAATGCAGCAGCCCCACGCACGGCTGGTTGCCGCCAGCTGGATGGTCTGGGCGGCGATGCCCAGATCAACCCACGTCAGCTGCCCGGCATCCGCAGGCTGGCTCATGACGATGAAAGCCGTGGGGCGTTCGCCGGGATGCGGTCCTCCCCAGTCCTTGAGCGCTGCGGCCCAGACAGTTTTGGCGAACAGGGCGTCGCAGACTGGGCCCTTTTCAATCAGCGAGTAGCGCAGCGCCTGCTGGTTGCGGGCGCAGGGCGTGAGGCGGGCGCAGTCGATGAGCCATTCCAGATCCGCCATGGTCAGCGGATCGTTTTCCACAAAGCGGCGGCAGGAACGGGCCTGTTCCACCAGCGTTCTGAAGTCGGTCATGGATTTTCCTCCTGGAGGCGGACCAGCCGTCCGCCCGTAGCGGTTGAATCCGTTCTGGAGCATTTTTTGTTTGAGACGCCTTGCGTTTCAAACCATACGCCCTGTCGTTTCACGGGGAAACGCTGCTTTCCCGTGCGGTTTTGGCAGGGCGGCGCGAAAGGCCGCGGAAATCAACCTTTCCGTTCCTCATGACAACACGGAACCCCGGCTCCTTTCAAGGGGGAGTCGGGGCGCAACGTCCGTTTCTTATAGAGCAATTTCAGTTTGAAAGGCGGCGCGTTTCAAACCCTACGGCCTGTCGTTCAGAGCAGCGCCAGCAGGAACCAGAGCAGGGAGCTTTCGATACAGGCGCCGAAAAAGTCGCCGGAAATGCCGCCGTGACGCCGGGCCGTAGCGGCAAACCAGCGATGAAGCAGCCATTGTCCGAGGAAAAGAAGCGGAAGGCGTTGCCAGGAAAGCCCGTCGAGCAGGAGCAAGGCCGGGCACAGGGCCCACAGAAGGCTTCGGCGCAGGCGCGCGGGCGTCATGCTTGCACAGACAAGGCGTCCGAGCAGGCCGTCGCCATGGGGAGACGTTGTTCCGGCCAGCCAGAGAGAGGCCGCGCGCGACCAGACCGGAGCAAGAACAAGTGCCGACCAGTGTCCCTGCCGGATATGGGCCGCGACGCAGAGCCATTGCCCGAGAAGTCCCATGAAGAGGCACATGCCGCCGAACGCTCCCATGCGACTGTCGCGGAGTATCTGCCAGAAGCGTTCTTCCTGCGCGCCGCTGCCGCAGGCATCGCCCAGATCGGCCATGCCGTCCCAGTGGAGGCCGCGCGTCAGCCATACGGAGCAGCACAGCCAGCCCCAGGCGGCAAGCAATGCCGGAAAAGGCGAGGGCAGGCCGGACAGGCGCGCAAGCGTGAGGAACAGGCCGCAGGCCGCCGCGCACCAGAGAAGACCGAGGATCAGGCCCGCGGGCGGGAACCAGAGGACGGCCGCGCGGACATCCTCTTCCGAGCGGCAGGGAACGATACTCAGGCGACTGAGAAAGGCCAGCGCGTGACACGCATGCAAAAACGGCGCGCGAAGAACGCCGCGCGCCGTGGAAAAGATGCCCATATCGCAGTCCTACTGCGTATGATGCTGGGTATGCTTGAAGGCCAGCGAATAGAGATGATGGAAGAAGTCCACATACTCCACGTTGACGTGGTCCGGTACCTTGATGCGGGCGGGCGCAAAATTGAGAATGCTGGTGATTCCGGCATCCATCATGTGCTGCGCGGCGCGCTGCGCCCGTTCGGGGGGCGTCGTGATGACGCCGATTTCGATGCCGTATTCGGCGACCATGCCGGGAAGATCCTTGGTGCAGTGTACTTCGAGCCCGTGGACGATTTCGCCTATCTTGAAAGGATCACAATCAAAAATACCTACAATATTGAAACCGCGCGCCCGAAATTCGCTGTGATTGAGGATGGCCTTGCCGAGATTGCCGACGCCGACGACAGCCATGCGCCATTCGCGATCCACGCCGAGAGCGGAAGTGATGGAACTGATGAGAGAGGTGACGTGATAGCCGACGCCGCGGATACCGAATTCGCCGAAATAGGCAAGGTCCTTGCGGACCTGGGAACCGTTGACGCCGCATGCCTCGGCCAGGGGATTGGACGAGATGACTTCGACGCCGTCGCGCGCCAGATTCTCCAGCACCTGCACATAGGTGGCCAGGCGCTGGATGGTGGCGCGCGGTATATGTTTGCTTTTGGGAGGGTTCAACATAAACACACCTTTTATCAGCCGTCCGGCTGATGGATGACTTGTGAAAAATTACCTTTTTGAGGGTACGAGAAAACAGAGTCCATGGCAAGAGGACTTGCCTATTTGTTCCTGAATAATTTCAAAAAATTACTTATAAGTTGTGTTTTCGTGTTTTTGGGGAAGTTCGCGGGACGCTGTGCGCAGGCACAAGCAGGGAGGGCGCGCAAGGGGAGGCCTGCGCGTTGCTGCTGCGGAAAAGAGAGCGTTTTTTCTTTGCAAAGGGAAAACCGCGAGGGGCGGCACAGCGCCGCCCGGTCCGAAGCGAGCGGAAAAACCGCGTTTTTTCCGTGAAACGACAGGCCGTATGGTTTGCAACGCAACGCGTTTCAAACTGAAAATGTTCCGGTTTCCCTGCGCCCTGTATGGGCGGGCAACGGTGCGTGCACGAAAAAAGAGAGGCGCTCCGGGGGAGCGCCTCTCTTTCATGCTATGCGGAGAGAGAGCCTAGGCGCCGACGCCGACGAAGGGGTTGGCGAAGAGCAGGATGAAGCTCACGACCAGAGCGTAAATGGCCAGGGATTCGATGAAGGCGAAGGCCAGAATCATGGTACCGGTCACCTTGCCGCTCACGTCGGGGTTGCGGGCGATGCCTTCGCAGGCGCCCTTCAGACCGAGACCCATGCCGATACCGCAGCCGAAAGCGGCGATGCCGATGCCCAGGGCGGCGGCAAGGCAGGTATAGCCGAGGGAAGCGGAGTCCAGAGACGCGGTAGCGGCGGACGCCATGCTGGCCATACCAAGAAGCATCACGGTGTTCAGGGCGATCATCAGAAATTTACGCATGAGAAACTCCTTCTCGTTTATTGTTGGGCCGGAAACCGGCCATTCCCCCAGTATGGAAGCGGACGGACGCCGCGGCGTCCCGACCGCGCATGCCGACTAGAGCAATTTCAGTTTGAAACGCTTCGCGTTTCCAACCATACGGCCTGTCGTTTCGCGGAAAAAGCGCGGTTTTTCCGCTCACTTTGGGCCGGGCGGAGCTGTGCCGCCGCCTCGCGTTTTCACCTTTTTCAAAGGTGAAACGCTCTAATGTTCGGGAGCTTCGATGGCGCCCTTGATGTAGAACATGGTCAGCATGAAGAAGACAAAGGCCTGCATGGTCTTGCCGAGCAGGAACAGGGCATAGATCGGAATGGTGCCGAGAATGGGCGCCATGACGAAGAAGAGAATCATGACGATTTCTTCGCCGCGGATGTTGCCGAAAAGACGGAGAGAAAGAGAAACCGGACGCGAGAGGTGCGAAACGATTTCCAGCGGGAACATGAGCGGAATCAGCGCCTTGGACGGACCGGTGAAGTGGTGGATGTAGTGGAACTTCCAGCGCGCCAGACCGACGGCGTTGTAGAACAGCAGGACGAAGACGGCCATGCAGACGGTCGTGTTGAGGTTGGCCGTCGGCGCGTCGAAGCCCGGCACAAGACCCATGAGGTTCATGCCGAAGATGTAGATGAAGATGCCGGCCAGCAGGCCCACATACTTGCGACCCGCTTCGCCCATGGTCGTGCAGACGAAATTCTCGATGGTGTCTATGAGCGTCTCGAAGAAATTCTGCATGCCCGAGGGCACCATTTTCAGGCGGCGGCGGACAATGAGAGAAACCACCACCAGCAGGGCGATGCACACCCACGAGTAGAATACATGCTTGAATTCCAGCGTCTGTCCATTGATGACGATTTCATCCATATTGCAGAATGTGGACAGCAATACCGGATGCGGCAATCCACCAGCCATGAGCCAAGCCTCCCTCGGTTAAATCCCCAGTACACCTTACAGTCTGGGTGAAACTGAGCTTTCCCCCAAACGCTGCCCTCTGTCCGTGCCGGGTCGGAACCCGATGTCGGTCAGCGGCGCGTCGCCTGCCGCGAGGCGGCGGCGAACGTCGCCAGCGCGACGGCAAAACCGGCCGTCAGCCCTCCGACAAGGGCGAATGGCGGCGCCGCGCACTCCACAAGGGCCGCATAGACAGCCACCGCAAGCACCAGCATCCGCGCGCCGAAGCGCACCAGCACCACGCGCAGGAATGCGGTACTATATTCGCCAAGGGGGCGGCGCAGAAAGAAGCGGGCAAGCCCCCAGAAAATCCAGGCCGACATGGCGGCGCCGACCCCCGTCCACAGGGGCCAGGATCGCCACACCCACGCCGCGGCTCCGATCGCCAGCAGCAGCAGCGCGGTCAGGAGCACGTTGCGGACAACCGGCGTGATGATCGGATGCGCTATGCCCCGTCGCCGCAGCCAGACGTCGAAGGGGTTAGGCATCCTTGTGTTCTCCGTCGGCGTCGGCTTTGGCCGCTCCGGCCCTGCGGGCGTCCTCGGCGGCCATTTTTTGCAGCAGACGTCGGGAATCCCTGTAGACATTGAGAAATCCCGCGCCGATGCCCACAAAAAGAAAAATGATCTTCATCCACGGACTGGTGCCCAGCCAGGCGTCCAGACCGAAACCGATGGCGACGCCCACAAGCGGGCCGCTGACAAGATGCAGGCCGATTGTCCCGGTAGATGCCGCCGCTTCCATCCCGTGTCGTTGTTGATCAAGAATATCCTTGAAGGACATGCAGACTCCCGTTGAGGCTGCGTCAGGCAGCGGAACATCGTGAACTTGTCTTCATATGCCATCTTGACGATAACGTGTGCAGATTATCACAGCCGGATAATTCCGTCAACGCATTTGCGCCAAAAGCGTTGACAGGGACGCCGACCGGCAGCGTCGCCGGAGCATGTTTCTCCTCAGACCGGCGTTCTGCGCCGCCAGAGGCTGACGCATTCCAGATGGGGCGTATGCGGAAAGAGGTCCACCGGCTGGAATCCCTCGGGCGACCAGCGGCGTTGCAGCAGGGCTGCGTCGCGGGCCAGCGTCGCCGGATTGCATGATATATAGATGAGGCGGACGGCCTCCTGCCCCTCCAGCGTTTCGATGACCTGCGCGTCCATGCCCGCGCGGGGCGGGTCCGTCAGGATGACCGCATGATCCCCGGGCAGACGCCGGATCAGGCGGGCAGCATCCCCCGCATGATACCGGGCGTGCGGCCGGGAGAGCGCGCGGGCATTGCGCGCGGCCAGTTCCGTCGCCCGCGCGTCGTATTCGATGCCGGTCAGGCGGGACGAGGGATCAATACAGAGCAGGCCGGGCGCTCCCGCGCCGCAGTACAAATCCAGCAGCGACGACGGCGACGGCGTCGCGGGCGGCGTCAGCGCCGCGGCGGCCGTTGTCGGCAGTTCGCCGCGAACGGCATGGACGGCCAGACCGGCCAGCAGCTGCGCCGCCGCCGTGTTGACCTGAAAGAAGGAGGCCATGTCCAGTTCCAGACAGCGCCCCAGCAGCGGCAGGCGCAGACGGGCGGCGTGATTGTCTCCTCCCGGCAGGGCGCTCAGGGCAAGGAGGCGGCGTTCGCCCTGAACCAGGGCGTCGCGGGAGGCGCGTTCCTCGTGCACGACGCAGACCGGACCGTCGGGTTCCCTCAGGAGGGCTTCGGCAATGCGGCGTACGGCGCGGCGTTGTCCGGCATCGCCGGGCGATGTGAGCAGCAGCAGGGCCGGTCGCCAGCGGCGCGCGTCGGTCCATGCGTCGGTATCGTCCGGCTGCGGGGCCTGAGGCGCAATCCAGCTCAGGCGTATGACGGCGCTGCGCCAGAATCCGGCGGCGCGGCGGTCGCCGCGGCGTTCGGGCGGGCTGTAGGGCGGCAGGCCGGAGGCGGCGGCCAGCTCTTCAATCCGCGCCGCCAGGCGCAGCGCGGCGGGCGGCATCAGCGCGCAGCCGGGAACGCGCACGACGCCGTGCCCGCCCCGGCGGCGCTGTCCCAGCAGCAGGCGTCCGCCGTCATCGACGCCGAAGGCAAATTCCATCTTGTTGCGAAAGTTCCGGGTCAGCGGCGAGGCCAGCGGCGGGGCCGTCGGGGCGGCGTCAAGACCGCCGATGCGGCGGAGCGTCTGGCGCAGCAGATCCGCCTTGGCCTGCAACTGGGCCGCATAGGGCAGGCGTTGCAGGGGGCAGCCGCCGCAGTCGTCGGCATGGGGACAGAGGGGCGCGACCTCGCCGGGCGCGGGGCGCAGCACGTCGATGCAGACAGCCTCCACATGGCGGGCCCTGCGGCGCGTCACCCGCGCCCGCACGCGCTGCCCCGGCAGGGCGCGCGCCACGAAGCACACCGGTCCGGCATCGCCCTCCGGCCGGGCGACGCCGCGTCCGTCATGGCTCAGCGACAGGATGTCGCAGGAAAAAGTTTCTTGCGGGGCATTGTGCATTTCGCCATCCTTCCTTATAGTGGGCCCGCGCCGTCGCAAGGCGCAACAAGTCTGTAACATACAGGGAAGAGGAATCCTTGCCAAGCTCGGAAGCGCGCCGTCCCGTCAGGGGACGGATCAGTCGCAAAAAACTTTCATGTGACACTTGACATTTTTCCGAGTCTGAGGCAAATAGACCTCTCTCTTTTCGGAGGTTACACCATGTACGCGATTATCGAAACGGGCGGCAAACAGTACCGCGTCGAAGAAGGTTCCAAAGTTGTTGTGGAAAAGCTCGCGGCTACTGCCGGCAGCGAAGTGAAGCTGGATAAGGTTCTGATGATCGGTGGCGCCGACTGCAAGATCGGCGCTCCCTACGTCGCCGGGGCCGCCGTGACCGCCGAAGTGGTGGAGCACAGCCGCGGAGCCAAGGTGATGGTCTTCAAGCGCTGGCGGCGTAATGACTCGCGCAAGCTGCGCGGCCATCGTCAGGACTATACGACCATCCGCGTCAAAAGCATCAACGGCTAGTTTTCCGGGTGCGGCGTTCGGCGTCGTACCGGATACAGCCCTTGCAAGGAGTATATCATGGCTCATAAGAAAGCAGGCGGTTCTTCGCGCAACGGCCGCGACAGCGCGGGCCAGCGACGCGGCGTCAAGCGCTTCGGCGGTCAGGCCGTTCTGGCCGGCAACATTCTGGTACGCCAGCTGGGTACCCGCGTGTACCCCGGCGAAAATGTGGGTATGGGCAGGGATTACACCCTGTTCGCCAAGATCGACGGCGTCGTGCGTTTTGAAAAGTTCATTCGCAAGCGTCGCGTTCTTACCCGCGTTCATGTGGAAGCCCCTGCCGCCTAGGGCTCGGGAATCCTCACAAGTTTTGAAGAGGGAAGGAGTCGCAAGACTTCTTCCCCTTTCGTGTTGTCTGGACGGCAACACGCCTCCATCATCAACCTGCCCCGGGAGCAAGCATGCGATTTGTCGATGAAGCAAAAATTCTGGTCAAGGCGGGCAAGGGCGGGCATGGTTGCGTGTCCTTCCGCCGGGAAAAATTCGTGCCGCGCGGCGGGCCGGACGGCGGCAACGGCGGCGACGGCGGTTCCGTCATCCTGCGGGCCGAACCGCGCCTCCTTTCCCTTTACGATTTCCGGCTCAAGCGCGTTTACGAAGCGCGCAACGGGCAGCCCGGTCAGGGGAGCCAGTGCGACGGCCGCAAGGGCGAAGACCTTGTCCTGAATCTGCCGGTGGGCACGCTGGTCTACGGGCGCGGTCCCGAAGGCGAATACCTGCTTGCCGACCTGAGCGAACCCGGCGCGGAAGCCGTTGCCGCCCGGGGCGGCCGGGGCGGCAAGGGCAACGAACATTTCAAGTCCGCCACCATGCGCGCCCCGCGTTTTGCCCAGAGCGGAGAACCCGGAGAAGAGGCCGAGCTGCGTCTGGAACTGAAAATCCTGGCGGATGCCGGGCTGCTGGGTCTGCCCAATGCGGGCAAATCCACGTTCATTTCCCGCGTGTCCGCCGCCCGCCCGAAGATCGCGGCCTATCCCTTTACAACGCTGACCCCCAACCTCGGCGTGATGATCGACGAATATGATCCGGATCGCCGCATGGTCATCGCCGATATTCCCGGGCTCATCGAGGGCGCGCACGAGGGGCAGGGGCTGGGCATACGCTTTCTCAAGCACGTGGAGCGTACGCGCTTTCTTGTGCATATCCTCAGCATCGAGGATGTGGGCGAAGAAGATCCGTGGGCCGGTTTTGATCTCATCAACGCAGAATTGCGGAACTTCAGCGAGGAACTGGCCGAGCGCCGCCAGCTGGAGGTCGTCAACAAGATCGATCTGGTGGACGAGGCCCGCCTTGACGCGCTCAGGGCGCGCGCCGAAGCCGACGGACGCGAGATATTCTTCATCTCCGCACGGGATGGCGTGGGGATTGAACCGCTGGTAGCCGCCATGTGGCGGCTGCGCGACGAGGTCGCCCCGCATGAACCTCTGCATCGCTTCGAAGAAATCGAAAGTCTGGATGAGGAAGAATTCCCGGATATCGAAGTGATTTACACCCGAGAATAAGGAGCGGTCAGCATGTCCCGAACGGAAGAGTGGCGCGAGGAGCGGCGGCGCTGCCTGGAGCGGGCGCGTCTTGTGGTGGTGAAGGTCGGCAGCGCCGTGCTGACCGACGCGGACGGTCTGTCGGACAACGTCATGAGCGGACTGGCGCGGCAGCTGGCAACCCTGCGCGGCGTCGACGGCGCCCGCAAGGCGGTTCTGGTTTCCTCCGGCGCCGTGGCCGCGGGGCGACGCGCTCTGGCCCGGCACGGCCGAACCTGCGAAACGCAGGGGCTCGCCGCCCGTCAGGCCGCGGCGGCCCTGGGGCAGGGCCAGCTCATGCGCCTCTGGGACAAGGTTCTGCGGCCGTACGGCATTCCCGTTGCCCAGGTTCTGCTGACGCGCGACGATCTGCGGGCCAGAACGCGCTTTCTCAATGCGCGCAACACCTTTGCCGAGCTGCTCTCCTGGGATGCCCTGCCCATCGTGAATGAAAACGACACGGTTTCCGTACAGGAACTCAAGTTCGGCGACAACGACTGCCTTGCCAGTCTGCTGGTCAATCTTGTCGGCGCGGATTTGTATATCAATCTGACATCCGCGCCGGGCGTGTTCGCTTCCAATCCCGATGCCGACGCCGATGCGGAAATTCTCTCCTGTATCGACGACGTCTCGAGGCTTGATCTCGGTCGTCTGTGCGGCGGCAAAACATCCGTGGGCACCGGCGGCATGTATTCCAAACTGCTGGCAGCCCGCCGCGCGTCGCAGCTGGGCGTGCCGACGCTGATCCTGCCGGGACGGCAGGAAGATGTCATCTGCCGGGCGCTGGCAGGGGAAGACGTCGGCACCTGGGTCCGTCCCGCGGAGCATGCCATCTCCCGGCGCAAGTTCTGGCTGGCCTACCAGTCCGATCCGGCCGGGACGCTCTGGGTGGACGAAGGCGCGGCCGAGGCCCTGTCAGGAAAGGGCGGCAGTCTTCTGCCGGGCGGGGTGCGCCGCGTGGACGGCACATTCCAGAAGGGAGCCCTCGTGCGGATCGCGCGTCTGGGCTGCGACGGCCCCCAGTCCTCGCTGGGCGTGGGCCTGACCAACTATGCCGCCGGAGAATTACGAAAAATCATGGGATTGCGCCGTCACGAAGTGGCCGCCATCCTCGGCGACGCGCACTATCCCGAAGTCATCCATCGCGACAACCTTCTGCTGGATGCGGCAGTTTAGAGCGTTTCACCTTTTTCAAAGGTGAAACGCGAGGCGGCGGCACAGCGCCGCCCGGCCCAAAGTGAGCGGAAAAACAGCGTTTTTTCCGCGAAACGACAGCCCGTATGGTTTGAGACGCAACGCGCTTCAAACTGAAAATGCTCCAGACCTGTCGCCCCCCTGCCGCACGGTCATACCTGTTCAAGCTCTGAACAGGTGTAAAAAATCTATCCAGATACCGGACGCCACAGCTGGTTAAAAACTGACCACCCGGCGTCTCCCGGTTTCCCCCTGCCGCCGACGCCTGTCAGCCTCGGCGGTTTTTTTATTTATAATTGGTTGTTTTCATAGCTGTTTTCATTTTTTCTCCCGTAAGCGCTCCTGTTTGGCATGCCACGTGCAATAAAGAAAGCGAAACCGAAAGGAGCCATCATGAAAATAGCCAGTCTTGTTTTTGCCTTTCTTGCCGTGACCTTCCTGCTGGGTGGCGGTTTGGCCCATGCCTGGTCGCCGATGCCGACGGCGGCTTTCGAACTGCAACATCATGGTCACGGCGGTGGTCATGGCGGCTATGGTGGCGGTTATGGAGGCTGCTACTTCTAGCAAAATTGCGGCGGAGCGGTATCCCTGACGGGTTCGTCGCCCTCTGCGAACCCGTTGCCGCTCCGCCTTCCACTCCCTCCTTCCCCTTTCTTCCCTCCTCTCTCCTTTTCTCTCCCCCGAAGGTCCGTCTGCCCTGCCCGCAGGCGGGCCTTTTCCGTCGTGACAGACGCTTCGCAAGCGCGTATGCTGACGATATGTCAGCCTCTCAATCCTCCGGGATTTCCCATTTGACAAGCGCCCAGTTGGAAGCCTTGACGGTGCGCTGGGAAGAATGGGAATCTCAGGCTTCCAGTCCGTCCCGTAAAATCGGTCGTGCGCGTCTTCATCTTGTTTTTCTGCTGGTACGCTATGCGGGCCTGCGCCTTGGCGAGGCGCTGGATTTGCCGATCAGCGCCATTGATTGCGCCACCGGCATGGTCCATGTGGCAGGGTCCGCCCCGCGGTCCGTTTTGCTGCCTCTTGTGGCCATGCGCGCCATTCGCCGCATAGCAAGTTTGCCGGAGGCCGCGCAGCCGGATTTCCTGCATCTTGATCAGGGGTTTGTGCGCAAACAGTTTTATGCCGTCGCGGCCCCGTTATCATTGCCGCCGGCGCTGGTGGGGCCGCGCGCGTTGCGCTATTCGCGCGGGCTGGAATTGTTGCGCCAGCATGTGCCGCTGCCGCTGGTGCAAAAATTCCTCGGGCAGCAAAGCGCGGCGCAACTGGATGCCTTTCTGCGTTTTTCAGACGGGGAGGCCGGGCGAGTGCTGCGCGCGCAGCGCGCCATGCCGGATAATGAAAACATCATCGTCGGCATTGTTTCCCGTCTTGCCGTCGGGCTGCGGATGGTGGAAGTGGAAATCGCCGCCTTTTCGGGCCTGCGGCTGGTGTCGCTTTGTCCTCCCCCCCTGGCGGCGCGGCTGGAATTGCACGAAAATCAGGTCGTGAGCGTGCGCATTCTGCCGGAGGGGGTTTCGCTTGCCGGAGGGACGGAACGACCGCAGGTCAGCGTGGCCAACATCCTGGAAGCCACGGTGCAGGCCGTGCATCGTGATGCCTGCGAAACCTTTGTCCTGCTGAACCTGGCCGACGGCACGCCCCTGCATGCGGCTCCCGAAAGTCTGGCGCTGGGCAAATGGCATCTTCAGGAAGGCAGACGCGTCTTTGCGCTGGTGCCTGCAAGGCAGGTAACCTTGCTGTCGGAATAACATTCCGCTTTCCGGCAGCTTGCCGTCGTCGGCGTATTGTAGAGCAATTTCAGTTTGAAACGCTGCGCGTTTCAAACCATACGGCCTGTCGTT
>CAJMRA010000035.1 GCA_905215675.1 uncultured bacterium
AGAGAGAGCATTTTCAGTTTGAAACGCCACGCGTTTCCAACTGAAAATGCTCTAGGCCCGCTTCATGGTCCAGACGGCGCAGGGGCAGACGCCCGCGCACAGGCCGCAGCCGATGCAGCGCGCGTCGTCGGAGAGATAGACTGCCTTGCCGTTCTCTTCCTTTCGGGAGACGGCGTGTTCCGGGCAGGCCCGCACGCAGGCCCGGCAGTCGCGGCATTGTCCCGCCTCGTTGTTCCAGACGGGAATACGGCGGCGGTATTCGCCGCGCGCCACAAGGCCCTGTACCGCGAAGTCGTCGGGATAGACGTCCGTAAAGATGCCGTCGGCAATCCACTGCCGGGCGCGGTAGGCCGCCAGAGACAGGGGCGTTTCCTTTTCGCGGACATCGAACGGCAGCGCCTCGATCTTGCGCCAGTTCTCCCAGGCGGAAAGCTCGCCGCAGAGGCGGGGCTTGTCGATGGCTTCCAGAAAGGGTTCAAGACCGCCGTTCAGGAAGGCGATATCGTCGGCGTCCAGCGGCAGGCAGCGCACTTCCGGGGGAAGTTCGCCCACCGGGCCGCGAAAGTAGACGGTGCCGCCCACCATGCCCACGCAGGGACGATCCCCCAGTACGGAAGGCAGACCCTCGCAGCCGCAGCCGCAGATGACGGCCTTGCCGCCGCCCATGAATTCAAAGGAGAAGCTGCCCACATTCTTGAGCACCCAGAGTTCCGGCGGCTCATAGAGGGGGTCGTGCTTCATGAGCGAGCCGGAGCGTGTTCCGGCCCGTCCGCCGATGTAGATGACGCCCGCGGCGGCGCAATGCCCGGCCGTGTCGCCCACGTCGCCGCGCACGGTGATGCGGCCTCCGGCATTGAGCCAGCCCACGTCGGCCGGAGCGGGGCCTTCCACCACCACTTCCGTGCCGGGCAGGCACATGGCCCCCACGCGCTGGCCGGGATTGGTCACGCGGAAGGTGAGCGCCTTGCCCGCCTTGTTGCAGAGCGGGCCGCCGATATCATGCTGACCCGTGGCGGCGATTTCGAATTCCGTTTCGCCCTTGTCCACGGCATTTTCTATGGCAAGCAGCACATCCTGCGTGGACATGCGCTCATGATCATGCAAGGTTTCTATGCGTAGCATGCGATTCTTCCTTGTTCCTTTTTCAAAGGAAAACGCTCTAGCAGGCGTACTGGATATGCAGCTTGTCCGCGACGGCCCTGTCCGTGGATACAAGCGCGTCGGAGCGGCCCACGGGCAGCGAACTGTTGCCCACGGGAGCAAGCAGCTTGCGCAGTTCACTGTCGAAGGTCAGCATGTAGTTGACAATGCTTTCCGCGCCCTTGTCCACGTCGAGGCGCGCCACGAGGCGCGGGTCCTGCGTGCAGATGCCCGTGGGGCATTTACCGGAGGAACAGGCGTTGCAGCGGCCGTGCTCGTTGCCCACGCAGCCCAGAAGCTGGATGAGCAGCTTGCCGAGAATGACGCCGTTGGCCCCGAGACAGATCATCTTGAAGGCGTCGGCGGCGGCGTTGCCGGTCATGCCTATGCCGCCTCCGGCCCAGAGCGGAATCTGGCCTTGCAGGCCCTGGGCCACGGCCGCCATGTAGCAGTCGCGCAGCTTGGAAACGATGGGATGACCGGTATGATCAAGGGAAATCTCGTTGGCCGCGCCGGTGCCGCCCTGAATGCCGTCGAGGAAGAAACCGCCGCAAATCTTGTAGGGATCGCGCAGCAGATTGTTGTAGACGGAAACGGACGTGGCCGAGGCCGCGCACTTGATGGCCACGGGGACGCGGAAGCCGAAGGCCGCATTGAGGGAGAGGTGCATTTTCTGCACCGACTCTTCAATGGAATAAAGCCCCTGATGGTTCGGCGGCGAATGCAGGGTCGCCTTGGGTACGCCGCGGATGGCCTGAATATGCGGCGCAACCTTGGCGGCGGGCAGCAGTCCCCCGTCGCCGGGCTTGGCTCCCTGACCAATCTTGATGAGCACGCCCGCGGGATCGGCCTTCATGCGCGGCAGGGCGCGCAGGATGCGGTTCCAGCCGAAATGACCGGAAGCGATTTGCAGGATCATGTAGCGCAGCTTGTCCGATTCCAGCAGCCGGACGGGCATGCCGCCCTCGCCGGAACACATGCGGACGGGCAGGCCGCACTGCTCGTTGAGGTAGGCGCAGGCAATGGCGATGGCCTCCCACGCGCGGGTGGACAGCGCGCCGATGCTCATGTCGCTGAAAATGACGGGATAGATCCAGCTGACCGGCGGGGTGGGGTCTTCCAGCTCCAGCCGATCGCCGCGCACGCGCAGGGGCAGTTCATGCGGCAGCATGACGCGCCCGAGCGGCGCGCGCAGATCAAAGGTGTGGCGTTCGGAGTCCAGCGCCGGGTCGGTCATCTGGCTGATGCGTCCCACGACGATGGCGTCCAGCGTGCGCTGAATATTGAGATTGGTGCGGCCCCCGCGCTTGATGGGACCATGGGCGCGGCCCACGATGGGGAGACGGTGATCGGGATTGCGCACCGGGCGTATGGCCTGATTCGGGCAGACCTTTTCGCACATGCCGCAGCCCACGCAGGCCTGATCCACCGTGGCGGACTGGCGCACCACCAGGCGCGAGGCGGGCGCCTTGCCCTCGTCGCCGGCGGCCTTGCGGGCCGCGCCGCCGAGGCGTTCGCGGGCAAAGGAGATGGCGTCGACGGTGCAGGTGGCCACACAGGAGCCGCAGAGGGAACAGCGCTCCGGCCGATAGTCCAGAATCCAGGGCAGATCGTTGAGACTGATGTCCTGAGTCTTTACTGTTTCCACCGCCGTACCTCCAGATTGTTGTCGATGACGATGGTTTCCCGTTCGCCGGGGTAGATGTCGCGCGACGTGTCGCGATCCGGCAGAATGGCGTTGAGTCCGCAGACTTCGGAGGATATGGCGACGATGTCCTCGTTGCCGCCGATGACCATGGGGCGCAGCTTCTTGGAGTCGCAGCAGGCCAGCATGTTGCCGTCGGGCAGAAGGCCGATGATGGCGTTGGGGCCGTTGATTTCCAGATGCGCCAGGGATTCGCGGATCAGCGTCAGGACCTTGTGATCCGGGCGGCGGGCCATTTCCGCGAAGGGCAGCGGCGTGATGACGTGCTTGTAGTACTGGATGGGCCAGCGCAGTTCGTGCAGCACGTAATGCAGCGTATAGAGGAAATTCTGCGAGTCGGATTCAAAACCGATATAGCCGCGGTGCAGGGAGCGCTGCAATTCGGTGTTTTTGGTGTGGAAGGTGTTTTCGCCGTTGGCGCAGAGCGTATACCCCTGAAGAAAGAAGGGGTGGGCCGCATAGCGCACGATGTCGTAGTTGGTATTCTGGCGGCACTGCACCACGATGTTGCGCGCCTCCAGACGGCCGTCGTCATCCCAGAGGCGGAAATAGGTGGCGATATCGGCGGGATCGCCGATTTCCTTGAGCGTCAGCACGTCGGGCCAGAAGGAATAGACGTAGCCGTCGTCGCTTTCCTCCAGCAGGGCGCGCAGGGCAAGGCGCGTATCCACCAGCAGGTCCTCGCGCTCTTCCTGGGTGCGGTAACGGTATATCTCGGGATAATCGTAGTTGCGGAACACATAACGGGGCATGGCGCTGATGCGCAAATCCGGGCGGCGCACCACGTCGGGCACCCACTGGGCAATCTGCACGAAGCCCTTTTGCTCCATGTAGTCGTTGACGAGCTGCACGCCGCGCGGCGTGCAGGCCAGCGAGAGGAGGGGCTTGTCCTTGTAGTGGCGAAACGCTCCTTCAAGGTCCTGCATGACCATGGCGAAGCCGGAATTGTCATGCCCTTCCTGCTGCGGCAGCATGAGATGCAGGGCCCTGGCCGGAGCCACGGGCGCCTTGCTTTTAATGGAACCTATTCTGCACATGAAGCCTCCAGTGCAACAACGCGCGCGCTTCGGGGCGCGACGCCGAAAGCGTCGGACCTCCCCGGTGCGGGCGGTGACGGACAGGAAAGAAGACGGCGGTCGTGCCGCCGCGCAATGCTCCCGGACGGCGGGAGTCTTCGGAAAACGGGACAGAGGGGGCGTCGGAGGAAGGAGCGGAGGAGAGAGGGACGCGCTCCCTCCTCCGACGCAAGCGGGAATATGTTCCGCGGCAATCCCCGGGAATCCGCGACGACAATCCCTGTCGCCGCGGCCGGATCGCCCTTTCCCCGGAAAGGGCGATCGCGCGGACGGCCTCGGTGGAAATCCCGGCCCTAGCGCAATTTCAGTTTGAAATGCTTCGCATTTCAAACCCTACGGCCTGTCGTTTCGCGGAAAAAACGCGGTTTTTCCGCTCACTTTTGGCCGGGCGGCGCTGTGCCGCCGCCTCGCGTTTTCACCTTTTTCAAAGGTGAAAACGCTCTAGCGGACGCTGCGCAGGCGTTCGATGGCTTCGAGCGTGTCTTCGGGCGAACCGAAGGCGGTCAGGCGCACATAGCCCTCGCCGCTGCGGCCGAAGCCCGCGCCGGGCGTGCAGACCAGGGCGGCGTCGTTGAGCAGACGATCGAAGAAGCCCCACGACGTCATGCCGTCGGGTACGCTGACCCAGATGTAGGGCGCATTGACGCCGCCGAAGACATCCAGACCCATGCGGCGGACGGCGTCGCTGATCAGGCGGGCGTTGTCCAGATAGGCCTCGATGACGGAACGCACCTGCTTCTTGCCTTCATCGCTGTAGATGGCCGCGGCGGCGCGCTGCACGATGTAGGGGCAGCCGTTGTACTTGGTGCACTGGCGGCGGTTCCAGAAGTGATGCAGATCCACGGAGCCGCCCTTGCCGTCGCTGACGCGCAGTTCCTTGGGCACCACCACATAGGCGCAGCGCAGGCCGGTGAAGCCCGCCGTCTTGGAGTAGCTGCGGAATTCCACGGCCACTTCCCGCGCGCCTTCCATTTCATAGATGCTGTGCGGCACGTCGGGTTCGGTGATGAAGGCTTCGTAGGCGGAGTCATAGAGAATGACGCAGCCCTCGCGCCGCGCATAGTCCACCCATGCCTGAAGAGCGCCGCGCGACAGCACCGTGCCCGTGGGATTGTTGGGATAGCAGAGGTAGATCATGTCCGGCCGGGTCGCGGGGAAGTCCGGCACGAAATCGTTTTCGCGGGTGCAGGGGAGATAGACGAGGCGGCTCCAGCCGTTGGGGCCGGGATCGCCCGCGCGTCCCGCCATGGCGTTGGAGTCCACATAGACGGGGTAGACCGGATCTGTCACGGCCACGATGCTGTCGGCGGCGAACAGTTCCTGGAAGTTGCCCACGTCGCACTTGGCGCCGTCGCTGATGAAGATTTCGTCGGCGTCGATATGCACGCCGTAAGGCGCGTAGTCGTTCGCGACAATGGCGTCGCGCAGGAAGGCGTAGCCCTGCTCGGGCCCGTAGCCGTGGAAGGTTTCCGCACGGCCCATTTCGTCAACCGCGCCGTGCAGGGCGGCGATGACGGCCGGGACCAGCGGGCGGGTCACGTCGCCGATGCCGAGACTGATGACGCGCTTTTCCGGGTGGCTTTCCTTGTAGGCCGCCACCTTGCGGGCGATGTCGGCAAAGAGGTAGTTGCTTTGCAGCTTGAGCAGGTTGGCGTTGATGGTTGTCATGTTTTTCCTTCACCTGCCGCCGGGGGGGACAGGACTTTTTGGGGGGGGGCGGTCCCGCAGCGTGCCGCAGGGCCGGAAGACAGCGGAAAAGTCCGCGCAGGGCAGACTTTCCGGGCGCCTACAGGTAGAAGGTACCGTCATAGACGGTCGTTGCCGGGCCTGTCATATAGACATGCCCGTCGGTCTCATCCCATTTGATGCGCAGGAGACCGCCGCGCAGCTCCACTTCCACGATGCGGCCCGTACGGCCGTTGAGGAAGGATGCCACGGCCACGGCGCAGGCGCCGGTGCCGCAGGCCAGGGTTTCCCCGGTGCCGCGCTCCCAGACGCGCATGCGCACGCGCGCTTCGTTGACGACTTCCACGAATTCCGTATTGGTGCGCTGGGGAAAGAGCGGATGATTTTCAAATTTGGGGCCGATGGCGGGCAGATCAAGATCGTCGATACCGTCCATGAAGATGACGGCATGCGGATTGCCCATGGAAACGGCCGTTACGGCATATTCCTTACCGTCCACCGTGACGGGCAGGGCAAGGAAGCGATCGCCCTGCGCGCCTTCGGGCAGGGTGGCCGGAATCTCGGCGGGGGTGAGAATGGGTTCTCCCATGTCCACGGTCGCGCCGCAGACTTCGCCGCCTTCCTTGATGAGCCGCACAATCTTGACGCCTGCGCCGGTTTCCACGCGCAGCATGTCCTTGGTGCTGATGCCGTGATCATGCACGTACTTGCCCACGCAGCGGATGGCGTTGCCGCACATTTCGGCTTCGCTGCCGTCGGGATTGAACATGCGCATGCGCACGTCCTGCGTGCGCGAAGGCAGAATCAGCACGAGGCCGTCGGAGCCGATGCCGAAATGGCGATCGCTGATGCGGCGGGACAGGGCGGCGGGGTCGGCGACGGTCTGATTGAAGCCGTTGACGTAGACGTAGTCGTTGCCGAGGCCCTGCATCTTGGTAAATTTGAGGGGTTCGTTCATGGCGAATATCCTTCGTGATAAATCGGTGTGTAATTAATTATGATAGTGTCGCCATGAAGGCTTGTAAAGTCTCCCGGGGCTTGTCAGGCGTCGGACGGCCCGGCCGTCCGACGCCCCGGATACGGAGCCTACGGGAACTCCGCGCATCGTCCGCGCCCCCCCGGCAACGTAACGATGCTGATAGCCGAATCCGGGACGACGCCATGTCCCCCCCGGGCTGTGCCGCCCCGGATTCGACAATTTGTGAGGATACTGTCGAGCGCCTTTTCCGCATCGCCCTGCCGGCGCGATGCCCGGGGGAGCGCCTGCCCCGAGGGCGGCGCATCCCCTTTTCGGCGTTATCTGTCACTTCGGGCGGGGCGGCGCCGTGCCGCCCCGCGCCTTGCCTTTTTCTAGTGTACCCAGAGCAGTTCCTGATACTTGGGAAGCGACCAGCAGGCGTCGTCCACAAGACGTTCCAGCGCGTCGGCTTCGGCGCGGCAGGCCTGCATGGCCGGAATGACCATGTCCCTTGCCCGACGGGCGGCCGTCATGTCGTCGTCGGCGCGGCGCGTTTCGGCCAGCGCCTTTTCCAGATTGTCCGCGGCGGCGCGCAGGGTCGTCAGATGCTGACGCAGGGTTTCGAAGGCCGCGCTTTCGGCGTCGGCTTCCCCGGCCGCCTGTCGGGTGACGTTCACGAGTTCGGCGGCTTCCTTCTGGGCCCGCGCGGCTTCGGGCAGAACGCGGCTGCGCAGGATGTCGGCCAGGGTGCGCCCTTCGATGATGACAGCCTTCGCGTAGTTCTCCAGCAGAATGGAGCGGCGGGCGTCCACTTCGCGTTCGCTCAGGATGCCCTGACGCACGAAGAGGTTCTTGACGTCGGGATCACCGTAGTGTTCCAGCGCTTCCACCGTGCTGCGGTAGTTGGGCAGACCCCGTTCGGCCGCTTCCCTGGGCCAGGCGTCGCCGTAGCCGTTGCCGTTGAAGACGACGGGCATATGCTCGCGGAACAGGCGCGGCAGCAGTTCCTGAAGGGCGGTATTGAGGTTCTGCCCGGCGGCGATCATGGACTCCAGCTCGTCGGCGATATCGCCCAGGGCGTCGGCCACGGCCGCATTGATGGCGATATTGGCCGGAGCGATGGAGCTGGAGGAACCCACGGCGCGGAACTCGAACTTGTTGCCCGTGAAGGCAAAGGGGCTTGTGCGGTTGCGGTCCGAAAGATCCACCGGCAGCGGCGGCAGGGGAGAAACGCCGATTTCCATACGGCCGGACTTGCCGGGCGCGGCGGGCGTGCCGTTGACGATGCCGTCCAGCACTTCGGTCAGCTGCTCGCCCAGATAGACGGAGATGATGGCCGGCGGCGCTTCGTTGGCGCCCAGACGGTGATCGTTGCCCGCCCCGATGGCGCCCAGACGCAGGGCCGCCGCATGGCGATGCACGGCGCGCAGCACGGCCGCCAGAAAAACGAGGAACTGGGCGTTGTCGCGCGGCGTGGAGCCGGGATTGAGCAGGTTCTGCCCGTCGGAATCGCAGAGCGACCAGTTGTTGTGCTTGCCGCTGCCGTTGATGCCCGCAAAAGGCTTTTCGTGCAGCAGGCACAGGAAGCCGTGACGCGGCGCGATGTGGCGCAGCAGATTCATGGTCAGCATATTATGGTCGCAGGCGATATTGGCTTCCTCATAGACCGGCGCCAGCTCGAACTGGCCGGGAGCCACTTCGTTGTGGCGCGTCTTGGCCGGAATGCCCAGCGCGATCAGCGCGTTTTCCACGTCCTGCATGAAGCTCATGACGCGGGAGGGAATGGCGCCGAAGTAATGGTCTTCCATTTCCTGTCCCTTGGGCGACGGCGCGCCCAGCAGGGTGCGGCCGGTCAGCAGCAGATCGGGACGCAGGCTCGCCAGCTGTCTGTCCACCAGAAAATATTCCTGTTCCGGGCCGACCATGGGCGTGACGCGCGTGGCCGTCTCGTTGCCGAACAGGCGCAGGACGCGCACGGCCTGACGCGAGAGGGCGTCGATGGAACGGATCAGGGGAATCTTGCGATCCAGCGCCTCGCCGGAGTAGGAATAGAAGAAGGACGGGATATGCAGCGTCGCCGAGTAGGGGCCGCGCAGGATGAAGGCGGGCACCGAGGGGTCCCATGCCGTATAGCCGCGCGCCTCGAACGTGGAACGGATACCGCCCGAGGGGAAGGAAGAGGCGTCGGGTTCGCCGCAGATCAGCGTCTTGCCGGAAAATTCGCTGATGGCCCGGCCTTCGCCCGCCGGGGCGAGAAAGGCGTCATGCTTTTCGGCTGTGAGGCCGGTCATGGGCTGGAACCAGTGCGTGTAGTGCGTTGCGCCGAGCTCCATGGCCCAGTCCTTCATGGCGTTGGCCACCACGTCGGCAATGGAGGGATCAAGACGCTCGCCCCGTTGCAGGATGCCCGCCAGCTCCTTGTAAAGTTTGCGCGGAAGACGCTTGCGCATGACATCCAGACCGAAGACGTCGCAGCCGAAGGCAACGTCGGGCTGGGGGGCCGTCCCGGTCAGCGGGGCGCTTTTGGCGGCGGCGAGCAGGGCCTTGGTTCGAGCGGAACTCATAATGAATGCTCCTTATGCTAGGGGGGATGATGCTTACATTCTCAAGGGTTGCCCGCTTTTAAGCACAAACCGTGCCATGATGAGCTGATTTTTTTATAACATATTAATTTAATTTACTAAAATAATATTCCCCCTGTCCGGGAACGCCGGACTTCCTTCCTTTGCCGCCAGGGAAGCCCAATTTTCAACAAAAATGTTGAAAATTGAAAAATCCGTTTTGCGCACCGTCGCTTAGTATTTTTGATAACATCATAAAAATATTAATTTTTTTATGATACATGAAAAAACTTCAAAAATGTGGAAAATGCCTTGCAGGCATTGAAGAGCGAACCGAAGCCGTTCCGGGCCGCCCGGAGGACACTATGCGTTCCCGCCGGAAGGCGCACGCAGGGCCGTTTCTTTTATTTTCTTGAAAAAACAACGTATTGATTGCCGCTTTCGGGGGAGGTGGCCTCGGCGGCCCGGCGTTTGAGGTCAGACCGGCATGCAGAAAACTACAAAAATGTAGATAGAGCGTTTTGCCTTTGAAAAAGGCAAAACGCGAGGCGGCGGCACAGCGCCGCCCGGCCCAAAGTGAGCGGAAAAACCGCGCTTTTTCCGCGAAACGACAGGCCTGAAAATGCCCCGGTGAAACTCTTGGCGAGGCGCGGCGAGAAGCGTATGCTCCGTTTGCCTGCCCGGCGGCACCATGCCGGGCATGGCGGATGAACATCCGGCGGCATGCCGCCGCCGCAAAAGGAAGGATTCATGACGGCGCAGAGAGTAGACGGCGTTTCGCCGTTCTTGGCCATGGAAGTGCTGGAGCGCGCCCAGCAGCTGGAGCGCCGGGGCGTTCCCGTCATTCATCTTGAACTGGGCGAACCCGATTTCGCCACTCCCGCCTGCATTCGGGATGCGGCCGTGGCGGCGCTGGACGAGGGCTATACGCACTACACGCATTCGCTCGGGGACTGCGACTTGCGCGAGGCGCTGGCGGGCTTCTATGCGCGGCGCTACGGCGTGCGGCTGCATCCCGATCAGTTCCTGATTTTTCCCGGTTCGTCTCCGGCCATGATGCTGCTGTTTGCGGCCCTGCTTGATCCGGGCGACGAAGTCATCGTCTCCAATCCCTGCTATGCCTGTTATCCCAATTTCGTGCGTTTTGCCGGCGGCGTGCCCGTATCCGTGCCGACCAGCGAGGAGGAGGGATTCCAGTTCCGCCCGGAAGAAACCGCGGCGCGCGTGACGTCGGCGACGCGCGCCATCCTGATCAATTCCCCCTGCAATCCCACGGGGATTGTGCTGGAACCCGCGCGCATGCGCGCGCTGGCCGGGCTGGGGCCGCTGATCATTTCCGATGAAATCTATCACGGATTGACCTACGGCGACGCCGAGGAGCATTCCATTCTGGAGTTCACGGAAAACGCCGTCGTCATCGGGGGCTTTTCCAAGGCCTATGCCATGACCGGCTGGCGTCTGGGCTATCTTATAGTGCCGCGCCGTCTGATTCGTCCCATGCAGGCGCTGATGCAGAATTTTTTCCTGTCCACCAACAGCGCCGTGCAGCGGGCGGGGATCGCGGCCCTGACCTGTGCGGACGCCGATGTGGCGCGCATGCGGGACATCTACGACGAGCGGCGGCGCTTCCTGCTGGACGCGCTGCCGAAGCTGGGTTTCCGTATTCCCGTGGAACCGAAAGGGGCCTTCTATATGCTGATCAATGCGCGTCATCTGGGCGCGGATTCCCGGACGCTGGCGTTCGACCTGCTGGAGAAGGCGCACATCGGCGTCACGCCGGGCATCGACTTCGGCAGCGGCACGGAGGGTTTTCTACGCCTGTCGTATGCCAATTCCCTTGAAAATCTCCGCGAGGCCATGCGGCGTCTTGAGCTGTATATCAAGGATGTGGACGGAGGGACACGCTCATGACGACAGGGGGGAGGTTCGCCATGTTTGACGAAAAGGTAAAGCGTTACGGCACGACCGGGCGCGGCGTCAGCGCGCGGGAAAACATCGTCATCAAGACGACCAAGGCCGTGCATCTTCTGGCCGCCACGGCGTGGGCCGGGGGCGCCATTTCCATGCAGGCGCTCAGCTTCCTCAAGCTCTCGCTGGACGATCGGGCCACCATCGACGTGGTCGCCTACTGCCTGCATTTCATCGATACATGGGTCGTCATGCCGGGTCTGGCGGGCTGCGTGCTGACCGGCATTTTCTACTCCACCTTTACGTCCATCGGTTTTTTCAAATATACGTGGATCGCCTACAAATGGGTCATCTGCGCCTGCGCCGGTTTCTGGGGCACCATGTTCTGGGGGCCGTGGGGGGATCAGCTCGTGGCCTTTCTGGAGCCTCTGGGGCTCGCGCCCTTGCTGCTCTTTGTGCGCGGCTGCATTTTGCCGGAAAATTTCTGGCAGGCCGCCTTGCAGACGACGCTTATTTTTTCCATGCTGATTATTTCCGTCTATCGTCCCCTGACCTGGCGGGGCCTGCACCGCAGCGTGGCCGCCCGGCGACGGGGACGCGACGGCGAATGATGCCAACGGAAAACAAACAAAAAAACGGTCCCGCCGACAGCGACGGGGCCGTTTTTTGCTTTTTAGAGCGTTTCACCTTTTTCAAAGGTGAAACGCTCGGCGGCGGCACAGCGCCGCCCGAAAAAGGAAAAACATTTCA
>CAJMRA010000036.1 GCA_905215675.1 uncultured bacterium
GAAGAATTACGGGAACGCCTTTCCTGCGGAAAGGCTGGGCCCCTTGCGCGCCAGCAAGGGGGTTCCCCTCCCCCCAGAAGAGCCACTCAGTGTCAGCCGCCTAGGCGATGCCGCTGCCTTCGGGCATGGCGTCGGCGGGTTGCAGCAGACAGAGCTTGCCGTCCTTTTCGGCGGTCAGCACCATGCCGCAGGAGACAAGGCCGCGAATCTTTCGGGGAGCGAGGTTCAGCACGGCGCAGACCTGCTTGCCGATGAGATCCTGCGGGGCGTAATATTCGGCAAGGCCGGAAAGAATCTGACGCGTCTGTCCTTCGCCGAAGTCTATTTCAAGGCGCAGGATGCGATCGGCGTCGGGATGCTTTTCGGCATGGCGGATGGTGCCGACGCGCATGTCGACGGCCTTGAAGTGATCGAAGCTGATTTCTCCCGGAGCGGGCGTTGCGGCGGCCGGAGCCTTCTTTTCCTTTTTGGCCTTCTTTTCACCGGCCGGCGGGGTCGTCGGCGCGGGCATGTCGCGGCGTGGGAAAAGGTTGGAGGAGGCGGCCAGCGCCGTTCCCGGCGTCAGCAGGGTGAAGTCGTCCTCTTCGGCATCCAGCGAGGCGACCGGAACGGCGGTGTCGCTGACGTCCTGACCGAGCTGGCGCAGCAGGGTGACGGAAGCCTGCGGCATGACCGGCCAGACGCAGACGGCGACCTTGCGCATGGCCGTCAGCAGTACCTGCATGACGGTGCCGAGGCGGAGCGTGTCCCCGTTTTTGTAAAGCGTCCAGGGCGCCTGGGCGTCAACGTACTTGTTGAGGGCGCGCACCAGTTCCCAGAGGGATTCCAGCGCCTGAGAGAACTGGACGTTGCCGAAGAGCTGGCGGAAGTTGCGCAGGGCGTCGGCGGCAAGTTCCGCGACGGCCTTGTCCTCGTCATTGAGCGGACCGGCTTCGGGGACCTTGCTGTCGCAGTACTTGGCGCACATGGAAAGCACCCGGCTGAACAGGTTGCCGAGGTCGTTGGCCAGATCGGCGTTGGTGCGGCTGATGAAGGCGTCTTCGCTGAAGCTGGCGTCGGAGCCGAAGTGCATTTCCCGCAGGAGGAAATAGCGGAAGGCATCCTGTCCGAAGCGTCGGCACATGTCCACGGGATCGACGACGTTGCCCAGGGATTTGGACATCTTGGTGTCGCGTACAAGCCAGTAGCCGTGAACGTTCAGGCGCTTGTAGAGGGGCATGCCCGCGGCCTTGAGCATGGTGGGCCAGAAGATGCCGTGCGGCTTGAGAATGTCCTTGGCCACGAGGTGTTCACCCGGCCAGTAGCGGGCATAGTCGCCCTCGGGCCAGCCCAGCGCGCTGATGTAGTTGAGCAGCGCGTCAAACCAGACGTAGCAGACATAGTCCTTGTCGAACGGCAGTTCGATGCCCCAGGTCAGGCGCGACTTGGGGCGCGAGATGCAGAGGTCTTCCAGACCGCCGGAATCAAGCATGCCCAGCAGTTCGTTGCGGTAGCGCTCGGGACGGATGAAATCGGGATGCTGTTCGATGTATTCGCGCAGCCAGGGAAGATATTTCGACATCTTGAAGAAGTAGTTCTTCTCGCTGATGAATTCCGGCTTTGTCTGATGCTGCGGGCACAGGCCGTTTTCCAGTTCCTTTTCCGTATAGAAGCGTTCGCAGCCGTAGCAGTAATGGCCGCCGAACTCGCCGAAATAGATGTCCCCGGCGTCATAGACCTTTTGCAGGAAGCGCTGCACGGCCCTGATATGCTGTTCGTCGGTGGTGCGCACGAAACGGTCGTTGGCAACGCCCAGCTGCGGCCAGAGTTCCTGAAAACGGGCGCTGATGCCGTCCACGAATTCCTTGGGGGCCTTGCCCTCCTTTTCGGCGGCCTGCACGATCTTGTCGCCGTGTTCGTCCGTACCGGTCAGAAAGAGCGTGTCCTCGCCGGAAAGTTTGTGATAGCGGGCCAGCGCGTCCGCGACGACGGTCGTATAGGCATGGCCGAGATGGGGCTTGGCATTGACGTAATAAATGGGCGTGGTGACGAAATAGGACTTCATCAGGGATTTCCTTTCTGTACGGGAACTCTTCCGGGAAGGTGGGGTTGACGGGGCGACGTGCCGGGGGGCCGTCATGACGGCGTGCCGGACGGTTCCCGGGGGGCCGACGGCGTTGCCGGGGCATCCGCGCGGGGCTCTCCGTCCTGCCGGGGCTTGCGCTTGCGCTTGCGTTTGCCGCGTCCCTGCCCTTCCTCCGGCGGCGCGGGCGGCGTTTCCTTTTCCGTTTCCGGCGGCAGCATGTCGGCGAACAGCGCGGGATCATCGACGCTGTCCGGCGTTACGGAAACAACCAGCAGTCCGTCGCCGGTCTGGGGTTTGGGCGCGGCCTTGGCCGTGTTCTGCCTGGGGCCCTCGGGACGGTAGGATTCCAGCGCCTGCCATTCGTCGAGGGTCAGCTCCATTTCCTCGTTGTTTTCCGTCACGACGGAAATGCTGTTGCGGAACATGTTGGCGCGCAGAACCTTCATGGCGCCCTTCTTGGTCTGGTATTTCTTGCCCAGACGGGGGCAGGAGCGATGGAACTGATCGTAATTTTCCTGTTCATAGGAAAGGCAGCAGAGCAGACGGCCGCAGATTCCTGAAATTTTTGCCGGATTGAGAAAGAGATTCTGCTCCTTGGCCATGCGGATGGTCACGGGGGCGAATTTGCGCAGATAGCGGCGGCAGCAGCAGACCATGCCGCAGTTGCCCACGGCCCCGATCATCTGCGTTTCGTGACGCACGCCGATCTGGCGCAGTTCGATACGGGCGCGGTACTGGTGCACCAGATCCTTGACGAGTTCGCGGAAGTCGATACGCGCCGGAGCCGTGAAGTA
Organism: uncultured bacterium; assembly: GCA_905215675.1. GTDB lineage: Bacteria > Desulfobacterota > Desulfovibrionia > Desulfovibrionales > Desulfovibrionaceae > Desulfovibrio. Next base: position 2,860 of record CAJMRA010000036.1, read on the forward strand.
GAAGATGAACTTGCTGCGATCGAAAAAGACCTCCACATCCACCAGCTTCATGTCCAGATGGCGGTTGCGTATGCAGCGTCGGCAGAATTCGGCGGCTTCGAGGGAGATATCCTTGTTGGCCTGAAGCTGGGCCCTGTCTTCGTCGGTCGTGCCGCGGATGATGGCGGGCAGTTCCGATTCCGTGACGCCCGGAGGCGGCGCGGGGCAGACGCAGACGATTTCGCCCAGCGCTTCCCCCTGTTCGTGGGGAGCGAAGACCATATCGCCGCGTTGCAGATGTTCGGGGCCGAGATAATAGCTTGTCTGGTCGAGGGAATGAAAGCGAAGACCGTATATGGGCATGGTATGCAGTCGCCGCCCGCGGCGGCAGGAAAGACGTTTTCGGACGCCGGAAAGCCGTCGGAAACGCGGCGGACCGCGGGCGTTTCCGCATATCGGCGGGAAATCTCCGTGCGTACGGGGAATTTCTATCTTTGGGCCATATCGCCCCCGCTGTCAATGTCGGAGCCTTCCCCCGCTTGCCTTCCTCGCCTCTCTGCCCTACCCTGATGACGGTCCCCGACGACCGTTGTTTCCCTTTTTCCGCAACCCATCATATAAGAAAAGAAAGGAACCACACGCATGATTTCCCGAGACGAGGCGCTGGCGCTGCTGGCGGAACATGGCGTACAAGGAGGCTTGTTGCAGCATTCCCTGGCTTCGGAAGCCGTCATGCGCGCCCTTGCGGCGCATTTCGGCGAGGATGAGGAGCTCTGGGGGCTGACGGGCCTGCTGCATGATGTGGACTATCCCGCCACGGAACAGACGCCCGAACGGCACGGCAGGGACGGGGCCGCGCTTCTGGCCGGAGAATTGCCCGAAGAGGCCTGCAACGCCATCGAGGCCCATAACGGCGAACATACGGGGAGGCAGCCGCAATCGCGTTTCGATTATGCCCTGCGCTGCGGCGAAACGGTGACGGGCATCATTGCGGCGGCCGCCCTCCTGCGTCCCACGGGCTATGACGGCATGGAACCCAAAAGCATCAAGAAAAAGATGAAGGACAAGGCCTTTGCCGCCAGCGTCAACAGGGAAACCATCAGGGAGTGCGCCCGGACGGGTCTGGAGCTGGACGCCTTTCTGGCGCTGGCCATCGGCGCCATGGCGGCCATGCCCGCCGCGCGCTGAGGACATGTCATGCCGTGCGGGGACGCCTCCCGTCCTTTGCCGGGCGGCGCTTCCCGGGCGGCGAATCGCCTGACAACAGGGGGAACAGTCAATGAGCAGTACGCCGACGCTGGATACAAGCATTTCCATCCTGGGGCCGCAGAAGATCCCGTCTCATCTGCCCTATCGCACCTGGGCGGACGATCATCCCATCATTCCGCTGTATCTTGATGCGGAAGTCAGCGAAGACGCTCCCGGCGGTATCGTGGAACTGGAAGCGGCCGGTCCCCGGCAGCATCTCTATTTCGACCCCACGCGGGCCAAGTGCGCCATCGTGACCTGCGGGGGCCTGTGTCCCGGCATCAACGACGTCATCCGCGCCATCGTGATGGAAGCCTTTCATGCCTACAACGTACCGGCCATCATGGGCATACGCTACGGTCTGGAAGGCTTCATCCAGCGCTACGGGCATCTGCCCATGGAGCTGACTCCGGCCAGGGTGACGGATATTCACCGGTTCGGGGGAACCATTCTCGGTTCCTCCCGCGGGCCGCAGTCGGCCGAGGAAATCGTGGACAGCCTCGAACGCAGCAATATCAGCGTCCTGTTCGTCATCGGCGGAGACGGCTCCATGAAGGCGGCGCTGTCCATCAGCCGCGAAATCCGCAATCGCGGCCTGCGTATCTCCGTCATCGGCATTCCCAAGACCATCGACAACGATATCAATTTCATTCCCCAGTCTTTCGGCTTCGATACGGCGGTCGGCAAGGCCACCGAGGCCATCGAATGCGCCCATACCGAAGCCGGAGGCATGCCCAACGGCATCGGTCTCGTCAAGCTGATGGGCCGGGAGTCCGGCTTCATCGCCGCCCAGGCCACGCTGGCGCTCAAGCAGGTCAATTTCACCCTTGTGCCCGAAGCGCCCTTCGAGCTGGAAGGCCCGGCGGGCCTGCTGCCGGCGCTTGAACAGCGCCTGAAGGATCGCGGCCATGCGGTCATCGTCGTGGCGGAAGGGGCCGGACAGCATCTGATGGATCATCGCAGCGACGCCACGGACGCTTCCGGGAACGCCGTTCTCGGCGACGTGGCCGATCTGCTGCGCCGTTCCATTGCCGCCTACATGAAACGACGCGGCGTCACCTATAATCTCAAGTATATTGATCCCAGCTACATGATCCGTTCCGTTCCGGCCACATCGACCGACAAGGTCTATTGCGGTTTTCTGGGACAGCATGCCGTGCATGCGGCCATGGCCGGCCGTACGGATATGGTCGTCTGCAAGATTCAGGATCGCTTTGTTCATCTGCCGCTGGAACTGGTGACGCGCCGTCGCCGCAAGCTGGACGTGCATTCGGAGCTGTGGCGGGCGGTGCTGGAATCGACGGGACAGGGCATGATGTACGGCATGCTGCCGCAGGAGTAGCCTGATGGCGCGTCTCTCGCAAATCAAGGCCTCGGCCGGTTCCGGCAAGACCTATACGCTGACCCGCCTTTTTTTGCAGCGTCTGGCCGCGTCCTCGCGTCATGCGTCCGGCGGGCTTTCCGCCTGCGCCTGGGAGGGGGCCCGTCAGGACGAGGGGACGGGGTGGGCCGAAATCATGGCCATCACCTTCACCAACGCCGCGGCCCGTGAAATGCGGGAGCGCGTCATCGAAACGCTCAAACGTATTGCCCTGGGAGAGCCGGAAAAGGATGTTCCCCTGTCGCGCGAGGAGGCCCGACGCCGCGTGGACGACATTCTGCGCGATCTGGGGCGTCTCAATATCAGGACCATCGACAGCCTGCTGCATCTGATTGTGCGGTCGGCGGCGCTGGAACTGAACCTGCCGCCGGATTTCGAGCCGGTCTTCTCCTCCCGCGAGGCTCTGGCCCCCTATCTTGATCTGCTGTTGCAGCAGGCCTGGAACGAGGACCCCGCCTATGAGGAACGCCGGAAACTCCTGCGCTCCGTATTTTCGACGCTGATCACGTACAGGGACAAGAAAGGCTTTCTGGCGGGCGACACCCTGTCGGAAAGTCTGTTCGCCATGCTGGACGACGCCCTGCGCGGCCGTTTTGACGACATCTGTTCCACGCGGGAGACCATTGCCCTTGTGGAGGAATGCCGGACGCGCATCCTGACGTCGGCGGCCGCGCTGCGGCGGGGCATGTCGCCCGACGTCTATCTGAAAAACGCCGTCAAGGCCATGGAAAATCCCCTGCCGCACGGCCGGGAATGCTCGACCTATCTCCGCAAGGAAAGTCTGCTGGATCTGATGACGTCGGCCGCGCGCAAGAAGGGGCCGCTCCCCGACGCCTCGCTCATGCGGGCCTACGACGAATTGCGGACAGCCCTCGGCGACAAGCGCATTGCCGACGCGGCTGTGGCGCGCGCGCCCTTCATCGATCTGGCCCGGCCTCTGGCTGCGGCCTATCTGAGCAATATTCAGGAGGAAGGGCTCGTCCCCGCCGTCCTGATCCCCGATATGGCGGCGCGGGTGCTCGACGGCCCCGGCGGCGTGTCCGCCGGGCTGTGCCGTCTGGGAACGCGCCTGACCCATTTCTTCATCGACGAATTTCAGGATACCAGCCGCGAGCAGTGGCAGGCGCTGCAACCGCTGATTGTGGAAGCGCTGTCGCGGGGCGGCTCGCTGACCTGGGTCGGCGATGTGAAACAGGCCATCTACGGATGGCGCGAGGGAGACGCCGCCCTTTTCGACGAAATTCCCGACGAGCCGCAGCTGCGGGCGCTGGAACCGCAGCCGGAGCGCCGGACCCTGCCTTTCAACTGGCGCAGTCGGCGCGTCATCGTGGAGCATACCAACGCCCTGTTCGCGCCTCTGGAACAGGAGGAGACGGCGCGCGCAACCATGGCCGCCCTGCTCGGCGGAAGCATTCCCGAGCCTTTTCTTGCCGATGCCGCAGCACGGGTGACGCGGGCCTTTGCCGGAGCGGCGCAGCGCGTCCCCGGAGGCGAGGACCGGGAAGGCGGCCTTGTGGAGGTTCGCTGTCAGGAGGCTCCCGACAAGAAGACCCTCGATGCGCGCGTGCTGGAGGAATCGACGGCGCTCCTGCGGGAACTGGGAACGCGGCGTCCCTGGGCGGATATGCTTGTTCTCGTGCGCTCCAACAGGGAAGCCGCCCTGCTGGCGCAGGCGCTGACGGAAACCGGTATACCCGTCATGACGGAAAACAGCCTGCTGCTTGCGGCCCATCCGCTTGTCCGGCAAAGCGCGGCCCTGCTGTCCTTTCTGGCCGCTCCGGCGGACGACGTGGCCTTCTGGACCGTAATTTCCGGCGGGATCGTACAGGATTTGTCCGCCATGCCCCTTGATCGGCGGGCCCTGCACGACTGGTGCGTCACGCGTGCCCGCGACCTGCCGCTGGCGACGCAGTTTCAGCGGTCGTGGCCCGATATCTGGCAACGGCTGTTTGCGCCCTTCCTGTCGCAGGCCGGACTGATGACGCCCTACGACATCGTGCGGGAATGGTACCGTCTCTGCCGGGTGGAAGAGCGCTACCCGGACGACGGCGTCTTTATCCGGCGCTTTCTGGAGGTCGTGCACGCGGCGGAAGAATCCGGGGCCGCCTGTCTGCCGCTTTTCCTGCAACACTGGGAGACGCTCGGCTCGACGGAAAAGATTCCCATGCCGGAAGGGCTGGATGCCGTGCGTATCATGACCATTCACAAATCCAAGGGGCTGGAGGCTCCGGCGGTGCTTGTTCCCTGGCTGACCAGTTCGGCCCGCGTTTCCAATGCGGTGCGGACCACGGTGGCCGGGCGGCATGTTTCCGTGATCAACAACAAGGAGCTTGGAGCGCCCTACTATGAGGAACTGATCCGCCAGACCTGCGAAAGCCTGAATCAGATGTACGTGGCCTTTACCCGGGCGCGGGAGGAACTGTACGTCTTCCATACGACGACGGCTTCCCTGAAGCGGCCCACCATCTGCAAGGGACTGGACGTTCTCTGGCATACCGCCGGTCTGACGCCGCCCTACCGCCGCGGCGCGGCTCCGGGCGACGTTCGTCCCGCCGTCGGCGTCGCGCCGCCGGTTTCCCCGGCGACAAGCGCCCGGGACGGCGGCGAACTTCCCCCGGCCGGGGAATGGCGTCCCATGCAGTGGCTGCCGCAGCTCAAGGTCTTTCGTAATCCTCTGGAGGAACTGCGCTTGCGGCCCAAGGACAGGGGAACGGTCTTTCATGCCTGCCTGGAGCATCTTGACTGCTCCGGCGATGCGGCGCAGGACGCGGCCCGCGCGGTGGCCCGCGTGCGGACGCTGGCCGCCCCGGCCGCACGGACGGCGCTGGAAGAAGGTCTGGGGGCGGAACTTGAAGCGTCGGTTCAATGGTGCCTTGAGCAGAGCGATCTGGCCCGCTGGCTGGAACGCGGCATTCCCGAACAGCCGCTGATGAGCGCCGACGGCGAGGAACTGCGGGCCGATCTGCTGGTGCGCGAGCCGTGGGGACTGCTGATTGTCGATTACAAGACGGGCGAGGAGCGGCCCGCCCATGAAGCGCAGATGCGGCGTTATCTTTCCTGTCTGCCGCCGGAGGACGCGCGCTCGGCCCGCGCCCTGCTGATCTATGTGGATCTGCGCCGGTTCCGGGCCGTCGCGGCGCAGGCGTCCTCCGCGCTGGAGACGGATTTTCGCGTCGCCCTGCAAACCGTCCGGGAACGGGATGGACACGGAGAGCATGCATGAGCGGAGGCTTTTTTCTCTTTCCTTGGCAGCGTCCCTTTCTTCCGGCCCTGAAGGCGTTCATGGATGCGCCGGAACGCCGTCGCCTGCAAACGCTGCTCATTGTGCCGCAGCGGCGGCCGTGGCGGTACTTGCAGGAACTCTACGCCGCGGAGCCCGGAGGGGGACGCATCCTTCCCAAAATGCTGACCATGACGGAGGTTTTCTCCGCATGGCGCGCCGGTCTGCCGCCCATGCCCCTGCGCGGGGCCAATATTCTTGATTGCGTGGCCCTGCTCCATGACTGCGTTCGGGCGCTGTCGTCGGATGACGAGGGGCTGGAGCGTCTTTTTTCCGCCATGCCGATGGAGCGGTTTTTCCCGTGGGGCGTGCGTCTGGCCGGACTGCTGGAAGAGATGTTCGGCCAGTGTGTGGACGTGCGGGATCTGCCCTATGCGGAAGACGAGGTCGCTCCCCATGCCGCGGCCCTGCTGGGCGCGCTGGGCCGCATCGGTTCGGCATATCTGGCGGCGCTGGAAGAACGGCGCTGGACAACGCCCGGTCTTGACGCGCTGCTGGCGGCGCGCCATGCGGCGACGCTGCCGCCCCTGCTCCGCCCCTCCGGGGATCGGGCCGTCGTCATTGCCGGATTTTTTCAGCTGACGGCCTCGGAAGACGCCGTCCTCCGCTCCCTCTGGGAACAGGGCGCGGACGTGTGCCTGCATACGGACCCGGCGCTGGCCGCGGCCCCGTCGGGCGAGGGAAAACAGGCCTGTCACTGGGCCTGCCTCGAACATGCCCGCTGGCTGCGGGACTGGCGGGCGACGCCCTGTCTGATGGACGTTCCCGGCGAAGACGCCGAACCGGAGCGGCATTTCTTTGCGGGCTACGACGCGCATTCGCAGATCGGGAAGGTCTGCCAACGACTGGCGGACGGGAACGCCCCGCAGGCATCCACGGCCGTCATCCTCGGCGACGGCGGCCTGCTGATGCCGCTGCTGCACGAGCTGCCGGACAAGAATGTCAATATTTCCATGGGCTATCCTTTGGAGCGCACGCCGTTGTATCAGCTGCTGGACAGTCTGCTGCGCCTGCAGGAACGGGAAAACGCGACGGAAGGCGGTCTGTATTACTGGCGTGCCCTGCAGGCCGTGCTGGCCCATCCCTATCCGGCCCTGCTGCGTCCTTCCGGCGCTGGGGAGGGAACCCCGCTGCGTCCGGCGCTGTTTGCGCTCGACAGACAGCTCAGACGCGGACAGCGTTTTGTCTCGCCGCAGACGCTGCTTGCCTCCGTTGCCGAAGGGGACGAGGAAACGCAGGCCATGCTCTGCCTGATTGTGGAGCGGCTGATTTCCGCCTTTGCCTCCCTCGGGACGACGGCGGAAATGGCCGCCGCCATCGAGGGCGTCTGTTCCTTGCTGCTGGAATACGGAGAAGACATCTGGGCGCACTATCCTCTGGATGCGGAAGCGCTCTACCGCGTCATGCAGAAGGTCCTGCCTGTCCTGCGGGACAACGCCCTGGCGCATCGTCCCCTGACAGCCGGACAGCTGCGCGGCATCACCCGCGAGGTTCTGCGGCAGGAACGCATTCCCTTTGAGGCCGATCCGCTGAGCGGCGTCCAGATTCTCGGCATGCTGGAAACGCGTCTGCTCCACTTCGAGCGCGTGCACATTCTGGAAGCCACGGATGACAGAATGCCGGGGCAGGCCGCTCAGGACGTCCTGCTGCCGGACAGCCTGCGTCCGCTGATCGGTCTGCCGGACACGAGCCGTCGGGAACTGGTCATGGCGCATAATCTTTACCGCCTGTGCGCGTCGGCCCGGCAGGTCTTCTTTTACTGGCAGGAAGGTTCCATGCGGTCGGCCCTGTTCGACGGCAAGAAATGCCGCAGCCGTTTTGTGGAGCAGGCCGTCTGGCATGAGGAAGTACGGCGGGGACGGCTGCTCGCTCCGGGTGACGGCCTGCTGGAAACGGCCGCCTGTACGGTGCGCCCCTTTGAACGGGAGCAGCCGCTCCTGCCGAGGACGCCCGCCCTGAACCGGGCCATGGAAAGCTTTCTGGACGCCGCGCCCCTCTCTCCGACTCATCTTGACGCCTATCTGCGGTGTCCCCTGCGTTTCGTCCGGACGCATCTTTGCGGTCTGCGCGCGCTTGACGGGGTGAATGAAGGCGACGATCCCGCGGCCATCGGCAGCCTGCTGCATGAAGTCCTGCAACAGGTTTTCCGCACCTATGAAAACAGGGTGCTTCCTTCCGATACCGAGGAAAAGGAGACATTGCTCCAACGTCTGAATGCCTGTTTTCAGGAAAAAGTGGCTGAAAAGCGCTTGCGGCGCACCCTGCCGCCGGACAGCATGGCCATGTTGCTGGCGGCCGTGCCGCTGCGGTTCAAGGCCTTTGTGGACGCCCTGCCTTCCGACTCCCTGCTGCTCGGCGTGGAGCAGAAAATCGAGGCGTCGCTTGTCCTGCGCAGCGGCGAGCAGCGTTTTTACGGCATCATGGATCGACTGGATCGCCGGGATGGTCTGGTGCATATCCTCGACTACAAGACAGGCTCCATCGCCTTGCAGGAGACAGCCTTCTGGGAGGACACGGCGCTTCTTGCCCGTATGGCGGCGCTGGAGGACGGCGACGACGCGACGGAAGCGGACGAGACGCTTGCCGAGGTGCGCAGCCTCATTCCAAGCGTTCAGCTGCTTTGCTATCTTGCCATGGCGCGGGCGCGCCATATGGGCCCCCTCGGCAATGCCGCCTGCGTGGAACTGCGTTCCGACGGCCGGGAATGCGCGCTTCTGAATGCGGAAGCCGCCGCCGCTGCCGATATGGACGTCATCATCGATCGTTGCGAGGACGTCATCTCCTTTCTTGTCTGGCATATGCGATACGCCCCTTCCTTTACGGGCTGCGTGGGGGGACATTGCGCGTTTTGTCCCCTGCATTCCCTGTGCCCTTCTCCGGCCTGAGTCTGGCGGGGAATCCCGCGTCTCGCGCTTTTTTCATTTAGAGCATTTTAAGGGTTGAGATTCAGGGGGAGGGGAACCCCCTCATCTCTGCTGTCGATGCCCGTA
>CAJMRA010000037.1 GCA_905215675.1 uncultured bacterium
TTTTTCCGCTCACTTCGGGCCGGGCGGCGCTGTGCCGCCGCCTCGCGTTTTACCTTTTCCAAAGTTGAAACGCGCTAAACATCCAGATGCAGGATGCCGCGCTGTCCGAGCCAGTCCAGCATATTGAGCCGGGCCTTTTGCAGGCGCTGGGCGATATTCTGAATGTCCTGCGCGGCAGGGGTGCCGGGATAGCAGCGCATGAGCGGTTTCTGGCGGCATACGGCTTCGGAAACATTTTCATCGAAGCGGACGGGCCCCAGCATGACGGGTTCGAAATGAACGAAGTGACGGCAGGCCCCCGCCAGTTTTTCGAAGGTATCCTGCGCCTCCTTGACCGACGCGGCCTCGTTGACGACGACCATGAAGTTGCGCAGCCCGTAGCGGTTGTTGAGGACCTTGATCATGGCGTAGCTGTCCGTGAGCGAGGTCGGTTCCGGCGTGACGACCACGATCCGCAGGGCGGCCATGGCGGCGAAGCTCTGGACGGTATCGGAAATGCCCGCGCCAAGGTCCATGAAGACAAAATCATAGCGGCCCAGGGACGGTTCCAGTCGCCGCAGCAGGAGATCGCGGGTATCGGCGTTCATGTCCACCAGCTCGGGAACGCCTGAGGCGGCGGGCAGAACGTCGAAGCCGTGCTTTTCGACGGGATAGAGCACTTCCTCCAGGGGCTTGTCGCCCAGAAGGACGTTCTGCAGATTGCCTTCCGGCGTGATGCCGAGCAGGACGTCAAGATTGGCAAGGCCGAGATCGCAGTCGATGAGAAGCGTCTTGAAGCTGTTCTGATGCAGGGCGCAGGCAAGGTTGAGCGCCAGACTTGTTTTGCCGACGCCGCCTTTGCCGCTCATGATGGCGATGCTGAGCGTGGTATTGGACATGGGTTATTCTCCGCCGAAAAAAAGGAAGCGTTTTTCCTGGGAATGAACCAGCGTGGCGCGTTCCGCCAGGGGCGCTCCGGTATCCTCGTAAAGGTGATCCTTGCTGTCGCGGGCATGGGCGAGCGCCTTTCGGGCCCGCTGAAGCAGGGCGTTGGCCCGCGGGTGTTCGCTTTGCGTGACGGTGACGATGCCGAACGCGCAGCCGGCCTGCGTAAAGGGAGCGATGACGCCCGGCTTGCCGAGCACCAGTCCCTTGCAGCGCAGATGAAAGGCCGTGCGCGTTCGTTCGGCCAGCAGACGGCCGCGCAGCAGGCCGTATCCCGGAAGGATGGCCAGAAGGGTTCCCTTGTCCAGGCTGCCGATACTGTCGCAGGCGTCCAGACGTTGCCGCAGCGTTTCATAGAGCAGGCGCTCGCCGAGAAGCTGGGCGGGGGAATCCTCCCTGTCCGGCGCAGGCTCGGCGCGAGGACGATCGGGGGTCAGACCCGGGGCGGCATCCAGATGGGAAGTCTGCAGCGTACCGCAGACGAGCGTCAATTGTCCGCCATTGCGTTCCATTCTTTGCAATTCTCGTTCCAGTTGCTGGCACAACATTTCCCGCGACAGCATGGAAGCAAGAACGTTCATGAAATCCGGCTGGTTTATGAAGGATGACCGGCCTTCCCGCCGCATGTCCGGGCAGACGTCCGCCAGCGCGGCATCCAGATTTTTCCCCATTTCCTCCGGCAGGGGGAGCGCGCACCAGCGACTGAGGGGAAAACGTCGGCAAAATTCGCCCCAGCGCTTGAGAGGAAGTCCGCTGACGCGCCGCATGACGAGAATGTCCTGCGGGGAAGGCGGTGGCTCATCCTGCTCCATGAGCAGGCGCAGCGCGCGCAGTTCGCGCGTCAGCAGTTCAAAGTCGGCGTTTCGTGATGACATGGCTTTTCCGGGCGGAGGTCGGCGTGCGCGTTACGCGCGCCTCTCCGTCAATCTGTGTGTGACATGCCTACGTGTTCGGGCAGCAGGGGATTCGTGGACCAGCGTGTTTCATCTTTGAAAAAGATAAAACGCAAGGCGGCGGGACAGCGCCGCCCGGCCTGAACTGAGCGGAAAAAACGCGTTTTTCCGCGAAACGACAGGCCGTATTGAAAATGCTCTGGAGTTCCCGTCATGCTCTGCCGGGCCCGCGGGACGAGGCCGCCCCGCGGGCTTCGGCATCAGCGTTGCTGTTCGTGGCGATAAAGCAGGTAGTCGTGCTGGAAAACGTCGATGTGTCCGTTGAGGACGGCGTCGACATCGCCGACTTCCGTTCCCGTGCGATGATCCTTGACCAGACGATAGGGTTGCAGGGTATAGGTCCGGATCTGGCTGCCGAAGGCGATGGCGTCCTTGCCGGCGTATTCGGCCTGGCGCTCGGCTTCCCGTTTTTGCAGTTCCAGATTATAGAGCCGGGCCTTGAGGATGCGCAGCGCCGATTCCTTGTTGTGGTGCTGCGATTTTTCGTTCTGGCACTGGGCGGATATGCCCGTGGGCAGATGCGTGACGCGTACGGCGGAGCTGGTCGTATTGACGCTCTGTCCGCCGGGGCCGCTGGAGCGGAAGGTATCGAAACGGAGATCGGTTTCCTTGATGTCCAGCTGGATATCGTTGCCCACATCGGGAATGACGTCCACCGATGCGAACGAGGTATGCCGACGGCCGGAGGCGTCGAAGGGGGAAATGCGGATCAGGCGATGGATACCGCGCTCGCTCTTGAGAAAGCCGAAAGCGTGCGGGCCGGAGATGCGCAGGGTGACGCTCTTGAGACCTGCTTCGTCGCCGGGCAGATAGTCCAGTTCCTCCACGGCGAAGCCGCGTCGCGCCGCCCAGCGGGTATAGAGACGCAGCAGCATTTCCGCCCAGTCCTGCGATTCGGTGCCGCCCGCGCCCGGATGGATTTCCAGGATGGCGTCCTGTCCGTCCTCCTCGGCGGAAAGCAGCATGACCAGTTCGGTTTCATCCAGCAGTTTTTCCAGGCTGTCCTGCTGCTGGGCAAGGGATTCCAGCGCTTCGTCCTCGGGATTTTCTCCGGCCAGCTCGAGCCATTCGAGCATGTCGTCGTGGGCCTTCCTGAGCTTTTGCAGGCGGGCCACCTCGTCTTCGAGGCCGCGCTTTTCGCGCAGCAGGGGCGTCAGACTCTCGGGATTGTCCCATGCGCCGGGACGCGACAGGGCCGTTTCGATTTCGGCAAGGCGGCGTTCGTCGGCCGCGACGTCAAAGACGCCCCCAGAGTTGGGAAAAACGATCGGACAGGGGCGCGCAACGGGCGCGCAGTTCACTCAGTTGCAGCATGATGAAGCCGTATGTGTTTGGATGTGGAACGTATGGCGGGCGCGAAAAGCGTCGCCATGGAAAGCAAAAGACCGAGGGGGGGAATAAAGGGCGCGAGGCGATGATACGGACTGACGCCGTCCATCAGGCGCGCGCGTCCCCAGAGCCATTGCCGCCGGAACTGCCCGCCGCTGACGACGGGGCGGCCGCGGGAATCTATGACGGCGGATATGCCGGTATTGGTCCCGCGCAGGATCCAGCGTCCCTGCTCGACGGCGCGCAGGGCGGTCAGGTACAGGTGCTGTCGCGGAGCGGGCGTTGCGCCGAACCAGCCGTCGTTGCTGATATCCACAAGAATGTTGGCGCCCTTTGCGACGCGCTCCTGCGCCAGCCATGGGAACACGCCCTCATAGCATATGAGCATGCCGAGGGCAAGATGCCCGCTCCGCAGGGGAGCCGCATTTTTCCCGGGCGTATAGGTGCCGACTTCCTGTAGCAGGGCCGCCAGAAATTCCCAATCCAGCCATGGCGGCACGTATTCGCCGAAGGGGACGAGGTGTTCCTTGTCGTAGCCGGCCAGCAGCTCGCCGTCCGGGCCGATGAGCAGGGCGCGGTTGTAGACGCGCTGTGTCGGTCCGCTGCCTTCAAAGCCGGGAACGCCGGTGAGCAGCGGCGTCCGCGCGGCGGCGGCCAGACCGCGCACGGCGTCGGCATAGAGGGTGAAGCGGGAAAAATCATAGGGCAGGGCCGTTTCCGGCCAGATGATCAGCGGCTTTTCCCCCGGACGCTCGGCCAGTCCGGCCTGCGTCAGGGTCAGATAGATTTCCGTGGTGTGCCGCTGGAACGCCGTCGTCCATTTGAGATTCTGATCGATGTTGCCTTCCACGAAGAGGACGGACAGGCTGTCCGGGCCGGAAGGCGCGGCGTCGGCGGGGAATTCCTGCAAGCGCCACGCGCCGTAGCCCGTCAGCGCCAGCGCCAGCGCCAGACCGGCGCAGCGACGGAGCGGAGCCCGGCCGGGCCAGCACAGGGCCAGCGTCGCCGCCGTCCAGAGCGCGCCGACCATATAGGCACCGACGCAGTCCGCCGCCTGCGTCATGATCGGCCAGGCCGTCAGCGCGCCGGCCAGCGGCAGCCAGGGGAAGCCCGCCGTCACGGCGAAACCCCATTCCAGCGAGTACCAGACGGCGGCCAGTCCCGTGAGGAAAACAAGGGCGGAGCGTTGCCGCAGCTGAAAGGCGGCCAGGGAAAACAGCCCGCCCGCGGCGGACAGGCAGGCCGAAACGAACAGCGCGCAGGGCACGGCCAGCGGCCAGGGCAGACCGCCCACGTTATGCACCGGCAGCGTCAGCCAGTACAGGGCCGCCACGTGTCCGGCCCAGGCGCAGAGCCAGCCGCGGCGCAGGGCCGCGCCGCGCCCGGGCGCGGCCGCGCCCAGCAGCGCAAGACACAGGGGATAAAGCAGCGCCAGCGGCGGCAGGGAAACGGCGTCGTTGGGAAAGCCCGCCCAGAGCGCCAGAGCGCCCGTGACGCCTGTCAGGAAGGCCCCGCGCGCGGTCCGGCAGAAGTCCGGGAGGGAAAGGGGGGAAGACGGCGGCAGCAGCGACATGTGGTTCCTTGCTGTGTGTAAAAAGGAGGAGAGCGCTTTGCGACGGCTGCGGCAAAGCGCTCTCGGGAAAAACGGCATCCGTTCGGGACCGGCGCGGCGGACGTGCGCCGGGCCGATCGAAGGATCAGGCCACGGCCTGATCCGGCGCGGCTGCGGACGCGGGTTCCATACGCAGTTTGCGGATCAGCTTCTTGTCCGCATCAAGGACGGTGAAACGCCATCCGTCCAGCGTGAAGGATTCTCCGGCCACGGGCACGCGACCGGCTTCCATGCTGAGATACCCGCCGATGGTGTCCACCTCGTCGGAGGAAAGCGTCACGCCGATATCCTCGAGGTCTTCCAGCATGGCGCGGCCCGTCAGTTCATAGGTCTCGTTGCCGAGGGGGCGGATATCCTCTTCGCGGGGGGCGTCGTGTTCATCCTCGATGTCGCCCACGATTTCTTCCAGCACATCTTCAATGGTGATGAGCCCGGAAGTGCCGCCGTATTCGTCAAGGGCTATGGCCATGTGCTGTTTGCGGGCGCGAAATTCCTGCAGCAGCGTGCGAATGGGTTTTGTTTCGGGAACAAAGAAAAGATCGCGCATGATGGTGCCGGCCGCGCGCGAGCCTCCGTCGGGCTCAAGCAGCGAGCGCAGAACGTCCTTGGCATGCAGGATGCCCACCATATTGTCGCGGGTTTCCCGGTAGACGGGGATGCGGGTGTGACCGGAATCCACGATGACCCGCGCCGCTTCCGACAGGGGCGAGTCTTCGGGAACACAGTCGATATCGGTGCGGGGCGTCATGGTGTCCTGCACCTGAAGATCGCTGAAGCGCAGGATACCCAGCAGCATGGATTCCTCGTCGGGCTCCACTTCGCCTTCGGCGCTGGCTTCGATAATGGTTTTTTCAAGGGATTCTTCGTCATCGCGTCCGAAAATCTTTCCGATCCGCGACCAGATGGTACTATGACCGTCGGGACTGCCGTCCAAGGCTGACTCCTTTTGTTGTCGTTGCGAAAATGCGCTCCGCAGGGAGCGCAAAGCCGGTACAAGCGTAGCCCATCGGGGCCGACTTGTAAACCGAGGGACCGTTCCGCTTCTTGCGCGGACGACGCCTTTCGGATAAGCGGAAAGCCGTCGTGCGGGCAGACGGTTCCGGGCTGCCCGGGGTTCTGTTTCGGGGAGGGTTTTTCATGAATGTTGCGGAAAGGGCGGCGACGCCGCGCGGGATGCGCCGGGGAATGGCGTGCCTTGTCCTTGCGCTTGCGTGCGCGTGCGGCACGCCGTGCGCGGGCGCGCCCCGGGAGCTGGAACTGCGCATCCTGCATACAAACGATACGCACGCCTTTCTGGCGGGCGCCGACAGCGCCGGTAACGCCTGTTTTGCGTCGGCGGCGTGCATCGGCGGCATGGGCCGCATTGCCGCCGCCATCCGGCAGGCCCGGGCGGCGCATGACAATGTCGTCGCGCTGGATGCCGGCGATCAGTTTCAGGGAACGCTGTTCTACAGCGTCGGCAAATGGCCCCTGATGGCCTCCGTTGATCGGCTCATGCCGTATGATGCCGTGACGCTGGGCAATCATGAGTTCGACGACGGCTGCAACGCGCTGGCGTCCTTTCTGGAGGCGCAGCCGCTGCCCGTGGCGGCCGCCAATCTCGCGCCGGAGCCGGGCTGTCCCCTGTTCGGTTCGCGTGTGCGCCCCTATATCGTCAAGACAATCCGCGGCGTCCGGGTCGGGATTGTCGGTCTGGCCAACGACGGGATCGGCAAGCTGGCGGCGGCGTGCCCGCAAACGCGGTTCCGGGATGCGCGGACGACGCTGGAAGCCTGCGTCAGGGAACTGGAGGCGCAGGGCGTCCGCCATATCATTGCGCTGACGCATCTGGGACTGGAACGGGATCGCGCCCTGGCGCGGGCCGTGTCGGGCGTGGATGTCATTGTGGGCGGGCATTCGCATACCTGTCTGGGCAGGGATTCCGAGGAAGGCCCGTATCCCGTGGTGGAGCGTGCGCCCGACGGCGCGCCCGTGCTTGTGGTGACGGCCGGGCGGGCGGCGCGTTATCTGGGAGAACTGACGGTCGTCTTTGACGCCGGGGGCGTTCCCCTGCGCTGGAGCGGAGGCCCGCGCGATCTTGCGCCGTCGGCTCCTGTGGGCGAGACGGTGGAGCGTCTGGTTGCCGAAGCCGCCGCGCGGCTGGAGGCCTATCGGACGAGCATTGTCGGGCGGCATGAGGTACGGATGCCCGACGGTATGGACAGGTGCCGGGCGGGCGAGTGCTTTTCCGGCATGCTGCTTGTGGACGCCATGCTGGAATTCGGCAGGCCGCTGGGGGCCTCGCTGGCGCTGTACAACAGCGGCGGCGTGCGCGCCGCGCTGCCGCCCGGCGACATTTCCCGCGGCGATTTGCTGACGGCCTATCCGTTCGGGGGCGGCGTTCAGGTGCGGGAATACACGGGAGCGCAGATTCGGGAAGCTCTGGAACACGGCCTTGCCGAGGGAAACGGCGCGGGACCCCATCTGTTGCAGGCGGCGGGGCTGCGCTATGCGGCCGACGGCAGCCGCCCCGCGGGGCGGCGTCTGCTGTCCGTGGACGTGGTGGACGAACAGGGCGGAACGCGTCCGCTCGATCCGCAGGGCCGCTACACGGCGGTCGTGGGCGATTTTCTGGCGCAGGGGGGAGACGGCTTTGCCATGTTGAAGGCAGGCAGGTTGCTGACCGTCTGTCCGCAGAAGGACAGGGATCTTGTGGAAGCGTATATCCGGCGTCATTCCCCGCTGACGTCGCTGCGGACGGGGCGCATACGTCTGGAACGGTCGGCGGAATAGCGCGCGTTTTTCCTTTTTTTCGCGAAACGACAGGCCGCAGGGTTTGAAACGCACGGCGCTTCAAAAGGGAAATGCTCTGGAGGCCGGGCGAGCGGGGCGGCCCCGTGGAAAAGGGCGGAGGTTCAGTCCCGCGGGGGCGTCTGCGGCAGACGCCCCGCAAAGGGCAGGCCGAGAGGGACGATGCGCGGCGCTTCTTCCCGCTCTTCCGGCCGGTTTCCCCCGGCATAGGCCTGCTCCCAGATCGTGATCAGCGCCAGGAGGCGCTGCTCCCGCAGGGTCAGTCCTCGTTCGGCGCGGGCGCTGCGGCGCGGGCGCGAGAGCGTGGTTCGGGGAGGGGCCATGCCGTTCCTTTCCGGCGTCGCGCCGGCGATGCGGAAGACGTCGTCATGTCCTGTCCCTTGCGCGGGAGGAGGGGGGAGCCTGGGCCTCCTTTGTCCCCCGTCGGTAGTCCGGGCGTTACGCGCCGGGAGCAAGAAAGGTCAGGAGCATGAGGCGTCCGTTATGCGACAGGGTGACGCCGCGCGTGCCTGTCGGGGCCTGTCGCAGGAAGTCCCGCAGGGTTGCCGCCTTTCTGGCGGCGCGCATGCTGCGCTTGTCAAGGAAGGAATAGGTCAGCTGCCGGGCTCCGGCCGCCCGGCGTTCAAAGTCTTCCAGGCTGCGCTGGAAATTGCGTTCTCCCTTGCGCGCCGCGGCAAGCGCGTCGAAAGTGTTTCCCCCGGCGTTGATTTCCGCCAGCACGAAGTCGCTGCCGGTGATTTCCCGGACGGCGTCGCGGAATCCGGCGGGAGAAAAGGGGCGTTGCAGCACAATCATTTTGAGCTGATCCCCGGAAAACATGAACGCCTGCTGCCATTTCTGTCCGCCATAGACTGTCGCCTGCCGCAGGCAGAGATGCTCTTCCAGTCCGGGCGTACGGCACGGCTGCGCCTCGGCCCGGCGTTGCACCTTGGCGCGCGGCATGTCGAGATAGTAGCCGTCGAACAGGAGAACACGGGGAGCCGCCTGGGCGGGCAGCGCCGTGAGCAGGAGCAGAAGAAGCGCCGAAAGATATTTCATGCAAAATCCCCCTATGAGCGTCTTGCCTTTGAAAAAGGCTGGACGCGAGGCGGCGGCACAGCGCCGCCCGGCCCGGAGCGGGCGGAAAAAAGGCGTTTTTTCGCGAAACAACAGGCCGTCCGGCTTGAAACGCACAGCGTGTCAAACTGAAAATGCTCTGGTACGTTGTTCAGCCTAGCGCAAGGAGGGCGGAACGACAAGGGGCGGAACGGCGTCGCCGGACGAAAGGCTTGACAATAGTTCGATATAAAACTATTTTGAGGCCATGCAATACCGTTCCATTTTTGCTTATGCCGGCCGCCTGCGGGCCCTGGGCAACGACATGATCGTGGCCGGGCTCCGGCAGCGCGGCGTGGAAGGCATTGTTCCCAGTCACGGGGACATCATGCATGTTCTGTTGCGCCGGGAAAGCTGCTCCCTGAGCGAGCTTGCCGAACGCATCGGGCGCACCAGATCCACGGTGACGGTGCTGGTACGCAAGCTGGAAAAGGCCGGCTATGTGCGGCGGGCCCCGGATCCCGCCGACGCGCGCGGCGTGCGTATTTCCCTCACGGAGCGCGGGAGGGCGCTGGAACCGGCCTTTCGGGAGATTTCCGACGAACTGGAAAAATATATCCGGGAGCGTCTTACCGACGAGGAAGCCGCCCGGCTGGAAGCCCTGCTTGCCCGATGCGCGGGCATCGCGGAAGACAAGAACAAGGAGGAAAACCTATGAGCAATTATTCCATGAAACGCGTGGACCTGAATGCAGGGCGTGTGGAGCTGCATGATCTGTTGCAGCTGACGGGGTGCGAGGTATCCTGCAATACGTTGCCTCAGGGCGCGAGCATTCCCTTTGTGCATCGGCATAAGGACAATGAGGAGCTTTATATTGTGCTGGACGGCGCGGGCATGCTCTTCATTGACGGCGAGGAACTGCCGCTCGGCAAGGGCGACTGCTTTCGTATCGCTCCCGCCGGAGCCCGCTGCATCCGGGCGGCCGGGGACTGCGCCTTGCGGTATCTCTGCATTCAGACAAAGGCCGGCAGTCTTGAAGGCTATACCATGAGCGACGGCGTCGTCGAGGAAGGCGGCGACAGGCCGGGCTGGCTCCGATAACGCGGCGCGGACGCCCGTCCCCCGCAGGTCCGGCGGCTTCGCCGGAGGAGCGGCGGACAGGGGTCCGGCGGAAAGGAGGCCGGGCCGGGACGCCTTCCCGAAACGGCGCTGAAAACATGCGGGGTCCGTTTTCCGAGGTTGCGGAAAACGGACCTTTTGTGTTTTGCTGATTCCGTAATACCGTGCCGCCGCTTCCGTCCGGGAGGAACCGGGCCGCCCCCCTGACGCTTTGCAGACGGCGGCGACCCCATGATGGAGGCTCTCATCCCTCAGTCCGTCAGTCCATGGAGTCATATATATGTCTTTTGTGTTCCGTCTGCTGAAGCTCTTGTCCTGGTTTTCCCTGATCGTCCTGCTGGCCCTGCTGGTGCAGTTCAACGGGGCCGCCATGAGCATGGCGGAAATTTTTGTGCCGGGTTCCGGCTGGGTGGTCTGCCTTGCGCTGACCGGCCTTGAGCTGATTGCCTGCGTCATGCTCGGGGCGGCGTGGTTCCCCCGCGCGTCGAAACTTGTCTTGCGGGAAAATCCCACCGACGAGGAGCGTCGGGCCTTTGCAGGAGAACTGACGCGGCGTCTCCGGTCCAACAGGCACGTGCGGGCCGCCGGTCTCAAACCTGATTCGCCGGACTTTCTTCCCGAGGCCCTGCGGCTTCTTGACGCCGTGGCGGACGGGGTCATCCGTTCCGACGCCAAGAAGATTTTTCTGGGCACGGCCTTGTCCCAGAACGGGAAGCTGGATGCCCTCATCGTCTTTCTCGCCCTGAGCCGCATGGTCTGGCGCGTGTCGGCCGTGTACAATCAGCGGCCCTCCGTCCGGGAAATATGGAGCGTGTACAGCGCCGTGAGTTCGTCGGCCTTCATCTCCTTTTCCATCGAGGCGCTGGACATTCCCCGGACCATCACCGAGGCCATGGGCGCGCTGATACCGTCCGTGACGCCCTCGCTGACGACGGCGTCCATTCCCGTCGTCGGATCGTCGCTCCAGTATTTCACGACATCCATGATTGACGGCGCGGCCAATGCCCTGCTGGCGGTTCGTGCCGGTATCATCGCCCGGAACGCGTTTCGCTTTTCCGCGCTGCCGCAGGAAGGTTCCCTGCGCCAGACCTGCGCCGGGCAGAGCGGCGCCATGCTGCTGGCCATTTCCCATGAATGCGTGGAGGAAATTGTCGAAACGCTGCGCGAACAGTTTCGCAGCCTGACCTCCGATGTGGTGGGCCGGGCAGCGGAGAAGACGCGCCATGCCGCCGGAAGCGTGGTCCGCGCCACGGCCGGGGTGGCCGAGGCTGCGGGCGCTGTTGTCCGGCAGGCTGTGCGCGGCGGCGAGCGGGAATGTCCGGCGGGCGGCGCGCCCGCCGAAGAGGCGGGAGAGGTCGCGTCGGAAAACGGCGGCCGCGGGGAGGATGCGCGGAGCTTCCGGATCGCCCTTGGAGAGCGCCTGCGCGACGCCTGCCCGACGGGACTGTTCCGCAGGCCCGGCGCGGACGAGGTCTTTGCCCTGGCGCTCGTTCTGCTCTGGGTGGAAGGGCGTCCCGGCGGCAGGCGGCGGAGACAGCTTTGCCGCTATGCGCTCCGGGAAGGCGTGGGTGAATCCCTGCTGCGCTATCTGGATACGAGGCCGACGCTGGATGACCTGTGGCCGTTGCTGAAAATCTGGCGCAAGAGGGCCGATCAAGTGCTGGAGATAATGACGGCGTATGCGCCGGGACTGACGGCAACGACGCCGGATGCCGGACAACGCCTGCGGGAACTGGAAAGTCGGCTGAAGCTCGGCAATGCGCTGGAGCATGTTATCTTTGAACAAGATACCACGCGAGGCGGCGAGCAGTCCGGCCGGAAGTGAGCGGAAAAACCGCTAAAAAAAGCTCCGATCGCAAGATCGGAGCTTTTTTTAGCCGGAACATGCCGGGGCGGCTTCGAGCATTTTCAGTTTGAAATGCTGCGCATTTCAAACCATACGGCCTGTCGTTTCGCGGAAA